>JBAXMR010000098.1:0-19175 GCA_037134195.1 Paludibacter sp.
AAAAAAAATCCAATTACACTAATTGGACTATTTTATAAATACATTTGGTATAAGTTACAAGGGATTGAGAAAATGTTTAATATTTAAACCCAACCATCAATCCAAGAGACAACACTGACAAGAAAAGGGAAACGTAATTATGCGTTTCCCTTTTCTTATTTGAATTGAGTGATAATTGAATACTATTTGACTCCCATAAATTGGTCGTCAATAAATTTAGTTACATCGGTAAGCCGATAAAACGATTTGCCGCTCAAATTACAATACGGCAATTTTCCCTGAGAGCGATAGCGCTGTAAGGTACGATGGCTTACTTTGAGCATTCCAATCAAATCCTGATTATCCAACAGCTCATCTCCTTTAAGACATGCATCCTGATTAAGCAATCGTTCTATTTTCTTATCAACTATTTCTAATCTATCGAAAAGCCTTTCAACTATTGCTTCTAAATATTCTTTATTGATTTCCATAATGATAGTATGAAATTTGATTGAATGGAATTATCTTTATGTATTTTATTTTACGTTCTTGTTAACACGCCTTCTTTCAGCAGCTTGCTTATGATTCGTAATTAAGTCGCTTAAACACTCTTCATTGCTTCGAACTATGTGTTGGCTAAGCATTCGTTTTACTTCAGTGATAGTGTAATATGATTTACCTGAGATAACGGAGTAAGAGACGAGTCCCTTTGATCTTAGGCGTTGCAAAGTGCGTTCGCTGATTTTCAAAAATGAACAAACATCATAGTTGTCAACCCAAGTCTCATCTGAGTTCTCTATTATAGAAGATTGTTGCTCGTTTACAAACTTGGCAATCAGATTGATTTTTGCCTGTAACTCTAAAAATGCTGTTGATTCGATTGTGATAACATCCATAATGATAAGTTTTGATCACAAAGGTCTGGTAATTGAGAACATGGATTTCACAACTTGGGTAAACTATTTGAAAAATGAACTGTATGCAATTCAAATAGAGCATTTTGTATCGACACTCTATTCAATTAAAAAACCAGACAACTTGGGAGTTGGCTGGTTTCTACAATGAAAATAAATATCAATTTGAAAATCGAGCTGTTTGGATTTTAATTGTTATCAACTTCATCCATGCGTGCAATCAATTTTTTACGAAGGTCGTCCAGACATTGAACGCGACTACCCTTGCGACCACGAATTTCAATAAAAGTACGATACACATCGCCTAAATCAATGTCAAATAGATTTTCAACAAAGGAAGTCATCTTTTTCAAATCACTATTTCCGTTGTTGATACATTTTGAGCTATGAAATGCATAGATAAGCTCAATAAGTGCTACCTTCGAACCAGTCCATTTTACTTTTACTTTCTGTGTATTCGTATTATCAAACTGATGAGCATTGGGTATATCTTCTTTTACCAGTTCAGCATTCAAATAATTACTCAACATATCATTTGCCAAGATAGTTGCAACTTTTAAATCGAATCCGGTGGAAAATTTAGGATCTCGCTCGAAATAAAAACTATCAAAATACATTTCAATATCCGGATGGCTACGAAGAAAATAATGTTTATCGAGATCGGTTCTGTGGGCTCTGTAATACCGGTAAAAATCGATATTCTTATCAAAATATTCTTTCAAGATATCCAATTGTTTAAGTGTAAATTCTTTTTGTACAGTATCACAACCTATTGGACGACTATTTTCAAATTTACAGATGCCGTTATAATACAATAATTGACTTGATATCTGAGGCTTTGTCTCTTTGAAAAATTGGATTTCTTCCGTTTCATTGTTGAAAGAATATTCAGAAATATGAGATTTGAGTTCATTAAAATCAATTTCAAGTAGAGAAATGATCTTGATGGACTTATTAAAGATTGTATCTTCTTCCAAATCTATGATTTGAATCTCGGATTTAATTTTATCGAGAAGTTCTAAGGTGTATTGTATCATGAGATTCTTTTTAATAGTTTGGTTTATAATTTTTCGTTGAATCCGGTAGTATGGTGACTTCGGTAGTTTTTAAGTGAAAAGCATTGACTTTCTGCTTAAACGGACATTCTTAATTATTAGTTTCTTTTCAATGTGTAAAAAAGAATAAAACATTGATAAACAGTTTCTTTAAAATAGATTTGCTCGCGATACATCATTCAATTTAAATCAGAATATGATTATTTTTAGTGCGTATAGAATATTGTACACCAATGTATTAACTATATGTTGAGACTGGTATCATCTGTTTGCATACGAATGAGAAGCTGTTGTGCGAACATGAACGTTATTTTTTGAACTATTTTCTAAATCAACTTCTTCCGTTACTTTATCTTCGCCTTGCTCAATTGGCTTTAGTGAGAGTTGAATTTTCCGATCCAAGGCTAGAAATTCTGTTTTGAGCACTTTTAGTTCATCTTCTTTTTTCCAGGTTCCGTTGACAATTTCGTTCATTACAGGAATGTCCTTTGCTATTTTGGCTATTTCGAGTTCATATTTTTCAATCAATTTAGGAATACGTTCCAGCGCATTGATAAAATTCAATGCTGCCAGTTTAGGCTCTGTAGCTAAATGACCATTGTTGTAATTGTACTTGATATTGCCTTCACCCTCAATAAAGAATCGGTTCTCTCTCAAATCTAACCCTTCACTTATATAGGTTTCTGATTTTACCAATAGATTAAAATCATAAAGTGTTCCTATCTTGAAGTATTCGCCGTTTGTTCCGGCAGTGTCATTTATTTCATTCAGTTTTATTCCAATCATTTTAGGATCGGAACTTTTAAAGTTATCCAATTGAATTGGGTTGAGATTATTGCCGTCCTTATCCAGTTGTAATTTTCCGTTGAGTGTGTTTAGGTCTTTGTTCATGCGTGCTATCATTTCTTGACTACTATCGATTGTTCGGGTCATATCGGTTAGTTTAAAACCGGAGTTTGATTTACTTCGGTTAAAGGCATGTCGTTCACTTTCCAAAAAACTAATCTTTTTCTCCAGTTTGGCTTTTTCCAATAAATCGGTATTACCCGAAAGAATAGCCACATATTCGGAGAAATTCATACCTGACTTTTCATCCATGCTCCCTTCATCGATGGTACGACTTCCCATATTGTTATTCTTGAGTTGCTGAATGAAGAGTTGTTTGTTATAAAGCAAATTGAACTTATAGGAATCCAGACTCTTTTCAACGGCATAGATAATTACATCTACTTTGTTATCAGCATAGAACTTGGCTATCTCATTTCCTTTCCTAACAGCGCGACCATCCCGTTGAACCAAATCGCTGGGTCGCCAGGGAGTATCTAAATGGTGAACAGCAACGGCTCGTTTCTGTGCATTTACTCCTGTTCCCAACATTTCTGTTGAGCCAAACAATACTCGAATCTTTCCGGCATTCATACCATCTATAAAGGATTTCCGTACCTTGTCGTTTTTGGCTTCTTGAATAAACCTGATTTCGTGTGCTGGAATACCGAAATCTTCGACCAATTTTCGTTTGATCTCACTACACGGGTTCCATTCACCGGGTTTATAGGTTCCCAAATCTGTAAATACGAATTGTGTTCCCTTTTGTGCATTGTAGGTATGGTAATATTTGGCAATCTTAGCAGCACAGTGTGAAGCTTTATTATCCTCATGGTCTTCATATTCGGGACTAATCATACGCATGTCCAGTGACATCTTTCGGGCGTAATCGGTTGCAATCAACATCTTGGCTTTTTGCTCTGAATCCGACAAGGGTGCTCTACCTAATAATTCAGCATTGCCAGTTTGAGCAAATTGCACCAATTTTTCGATAAATGCTTCCTGCTGAGGTGTTGGTGGGATATTGTGCATGATTTCATTCTTTTCAGGTCGGTCAATACCGATTCCCTTGGCAGTTCTGAAATCTGTTATCTCAGAATAAAATGCTGCCAGTTCAGGAACTTTGATAAAATAACGGAAACGTTCCTTTTGCACTATTTGATTAGTCACCGAAAACTCATAATCTATCGTTTTCTTGGCAAATATAGCTGCCCACGCATCGAAGGTGTTGATATTTTGACGCTCCAGTTCTTTTGGTCGAAGGTATTTGAATATCAAATAAAGCTCCGTGAGTGAATTTGAAATGGTTGTTCCCGAAAGAAAGGTTGCACCCAAGTCTTTGCCTGTGCGTTCCTGTATGGTTCTAATAGCAAAGAGCATATTCAGTGCACGCTGACTTCCTTCGGAGTTACCTAGGCCTGCTACACGGTCGTGACGGGTGCTAAACATCAGGTTCTTGAATCGGTGACTTTCATCAACAAATAAATGGTCGATACCCATCATATTGAAGTCAACAACTTTATCAGTTCGTTCGGCGATATCGGAAGCTATGATTTTGAGTTTTACTTCCAGGTTCTGTTGCCGTTTGATAACTCCTTTAAGCATACCTCTGGAGATTTCCCGTCCCTGTTGTTTGAGGACTTCCAGATTTTCTTCCACGCTATCCAATTCTGCTTGCAAAATCTTTTGTTGCATCTCGGCTGATTGGGGTATCATACCAAACTGGTCATGTGTCAGAATAACTGCATCCCAACTGTTGTTCTTTATATCATTGAAAATCTTTACCCGATGGTCGGGTGTAAAATCTTCTTTACCCGGATACAAGATGTGGGCATTGGGATAAGCATTACGAAAAGTTTGTGCTATTTCCTGTACGTTGGACTTTAGCCCGATAATCATGGGTTTATTGGCTAGTCCGAGTCTTTTCATTTCGTAGGCTCCGCAACACATGATAAGTGTTTTTCCTGCTCCCACTTCGTGATCACAGATACCTCCACCGTTTTGTTTCAACATCCAGACAGCATCCTTCTGACTTCCATACAGATCTTCAATGCCGAGATTCTTAAGGTTTAGTTGAGGAAAAGTTTGATGTGAGCCATTATAGTCCGGTCGCACAAAGCAATTGAATTTCCGGTTATAGAGATTGGATAGCCTGTTTTTAAATTCAGGTGATTGTTCGTTGAGCCAATCGGAAAATCCTTTGCGTATTTCATCAATTTTCGCATTGGCCATTTGTATAGCTTCACTATCCCGTACACGAACTTCAGTATCACCCACCATGATGCTTTTGGTAATATCGGGTGACGTATTTACCAATGCATGTTTCATCAATGCCAATCCATTAAAAGTCCGGCTTTGGGATTTCACGACATATTTGTCGTATATATTGGCATTCAGGTTGGTTGCATTCACAGAAAACTCATCAGCCACGGCTGAATAGTGAATGGTTGTATTGGTATCAAACAGATAGGAGGCATATTTACTGTACATGCCGGTAGGGATCCACCGTTCTCCAAAATTGAAATCCAGTTCATCAAATGAGATAGGTCTGGGAATAGCTTGCTGCAATACAGCCAGCGATTGTTTCGAGAGTGCATCAGCGGGATGTTCGGTCAGGTATTGCTCTATGGATTCGGCTTTTTCAACGACATTGCCGGCAATGAATTTCTCCTTGATCTCGTAATTCTCCACCAGTGGATTGTAATAAACACGTCCATGTAGTTCTTGCAAAAACTCATCCCGGTTCTTTTCAGGCAAGAGAGAAGTCATATATTCAATATTGACTTCCCCAAATTTATTGAGAGATGCCGACAAGGCTTCTTCAGAAGTCTCTGCGTGGATTATTTCATTTGCATTAAATGAGACAGGATGATCAAATATATCAGCCTTCACCATTTGTCCATCCAGTGAGCGTTCAAGGTACAGGATATCCTTACCACCACTGTCCATCTTGATTAAGTCGAGATTCTTGGGATTTGAAAGTTGCCCGTATCGTTTGACAAATTCATCGTAAAGTGAATTCAATTCCAACCGAAACGGTTTGTGTTCTTCCCGCTTCTCAGCTTCGAAGGTATATAGCCGTTGATAAACATCACGCAAATCAATATAAAGCAATGCCTTTTCCTGTTGGAGTGAGCTTAATTTCAAAGGGGTAAATATCGCACCATCGTTATACACTTCGGATAAATAACCCACTTGAGATTCCAAGTTCACCAAGGAGCCAACTTGGAGATGTGGTTCACGTATTCCGCTGTATGGACGTGGTTCCATTAAAACCTCAGGCTCCAACGGGGTTGAAATTGGAATTTGTGTCGGAACTTTTGCTAAAGTTGGTTTAGCATCTGCTTTAACTTCCGCTGTTTCAAATGGCAAATCGAAAAGTGAGGGCTGTCGGATCTGAATTCGTTTCGTACCATTCCATTTGGGTTTGACAATTATCTGCGAACGTTCTTCGACATTCATATCGAAAAGATCATAGAGTGTCAGCATCGGCGCTTCTGTCGTTGGTTCGATTTTTATTTTTTCAATTTCCGCTTTTTCAATATTTGATTGGGGAATAATCGAATTGTCATTGATTGAGATTGGGTCACTTTCTTCGATTGATTGAGACTCGTGAGTAACTGATTGAATATGGTGATTTAGTGATTGCGTGTTTGATTGAAGTTGATACTGTTCGTACAGTTCCAAATTTAGGCGATTAGAAAAATCATCAGTTAGCATAATCCCCAGGTCATGTGCCATACCTTTTACTCCTCCTTCGTGCAAGAACACCATAGCCGGTTTTCCGTATTGATCTGTATCGAGACTGCCTTTGGTATGGACTACTCGTTGGGTATTTTTGAAATAACTGTTGGTTACAACACCGCTGTTAAGCAAAGAACTCTTTACAAACAGCTTTTCATCTTCGGTCAATTCTGTTTTGGCTGAGTTTTTTTGCAGGACAATCAAATCGCTTCCCACTTCGGTATTGGCACTATCCACAAACAGGTTATTAGGTAATCGAACAGCCGAAACAAAGTTGGTATTATCCATCAACCATTGACGAATCACTTCGTTTTGAGCTGAATTCATTACGCCCTGAGAAGTAATAAAGGCGAGAATACCACCTTCGCGCAAGGTATCAACTCCTTTGATAAAAAAGTAATTGTGAATGGCTCGGGTGGATTGCTGTTTTGCTTTGTCCTTACTCTTGGAGAAACCGAAATCAAAAGCGGAAACATCCCCAAACGGAATGTTGGACGAGACTACATCAAAATAATTGTTGTAGCGAGATTCTATTTCTTCAAAGCCATTGATAGTAACCGTATTGTTTTGATATAACTGCGAAAGAAGTTTACCTGTCAGCAAATCTTTCTCAAAACTCATGATGGAGCTATTTTCCTGTGCTGTTTGTTGGAAGGCGGAAATAAATTCGCCCATACCTGCTGACGGGTCAAGAAAACGGGATGGGGTTATTCCGCTTTTTTGTAAAGTGTCCGCTATGGTGGTGACAATTTCCGACGGTGTGTAAAAGGAAGTCAGAATAGAATTCTTCAAACTTCCCCAAGTCCGTTTATATTGTTCTTCCGTGTTACTACTCTTACGAATGATCAACTGTAATTCTGCCACTAATGGAAAAAGTTCTAGTTCCGATTTTGGCCAATAGGCATAATCAGACAAGGTCTGTGCTGGATTGAGAATACATTTCAATCCGCCAAACCCTGAATAACTCTTAATAGCTGCTCGCTCTTCCACAGTAGGCTGGCGATGCTCTTTTTCAAGAGCAAACGCCAGCCGTATGGCTTCAATATTGGCAGCGAGATGTGCCTTTTTATTGAAGCTCATGTTCTTCCATCCAAATGACGATAGTTCCTGTCAGTTCCGTATAGAGTTGATCAAATTCCGGCTCATAAGCAAAATCATCCGAAAGGGGATATTTTGCAAAAACACTTTCACAAAAGGCAAGTAGTTTTTGAGCAAGATTATTGGCAGAACCTTGCGGCACTTCCTGATAAAACTCATTCCACAACACATTGACTATTGTATCGTGCTTTGAAAAGTAAAGGCCTTTATAAAGCACTTCACTGGCCAATGCTTCGGCGTGATTGTGGGATTGCCCAGCCTTCATGCTTTGTGAATAAGTTTGGACAGCCAGGTCACCACGGCTTGCAATAAATTCGGAATCATTTGCTAATTCGGGATGGCTGTCCTGTAGGAAAGATTGTAGGCTGAGTTGGTAATATGACAACTCAACCGGTTCGATATTTTTATTCATGATTTTTGGATTTTTTATTTTTGGATTCATTTCTCTTTTTGACTTATGAGCTATTTTTTAAATACTCCTTCAAAATTTCATTTCCACTATGCAGCATTGTTTACTGCATAATGGAAATGTGATTCGTGCCAGCAACCTATTTCGCAATTGCACTTTTCTTTTGAGCAAACTCAAATACTACATTATAGTGTTCATCAAATACCAAAGTTGCATCAAATGATTTTCCGTCTCTGTTTTTGAAGCCCTTAATTAGTTGAGTTTTTCCATTTTGAATAAGTTCCCTAATCTGTTTTTCGTTTAGTTGTTTTTCGCTTTTATTGCGGAAAATATGAACGGAACAATCGAGATTGCTACATTTCACAACCTTATCGTAGAAAATCATTCGTCCGGTTTTACATTTCGGACAGTTGCACGTATCTTTACCAACAATTGTAACTGTTGAATCAAGCAACTCTTTGGTTATTTGAGTTGCATGGAGTTCAATTTGACTATTGAATGTTTCGACATTGAGTTCACCTGTCTCTATTTTGAAAAGGGCATTTTCCCAACTGCCTGTCATTTGCACATTGGCAATCTGCATGTCCTTTACAATTGCATAGACACTCAATCCTTTTTCCGTTGGCACCAGTGATTTTTTCTCTCGGCGGATATAATCTCTCGTAAAAAGTGTTTCGATAATGGCTGCTCGGGTAGCTGGTGTTCCAATACCCAATTCTTTCATGGCCAACCGTTCTTCGTCGTTTTTCAACTCTTTACCTGCATTTTCCATGGCTGAAAGTAAGGTAGCTTCAGTGTGAAGTGGCTTGGGCTTGGTTTGCTTTTCCTGCAAGTCAATACCCAGCGACGGTAGAATATCCCCCTTTTCTACGATTGGAAGGTTTAGATTTTCGTCTTCATCACTCACATTGAAAACCTCCCTCCAGCCAGCTTGCTTGATAATTGCAGCTTTTACTCCAAATAAGACCTTATCGCAATCAAAGACAATGCTTGTAACTGCTTTGATACATTTATCAGAAAAGGCTTCCAGCATTCTACCGGCTATCAACTCATACATTAGATTTTCATCAGATGACAATTTGGTAGGACTATTTCCCGTAATCAGCAATGCATGATGATCGGTTACTTTTTTTGCATCCACACAATGTTGATTGAGATTAGATTTTTCGTGTAACAGATTAACTGCAAATGCTCCAAAGCGAGGATGTGATTTGAGCGATTGGATTAACTCCGGAATCGTTTCAAAGACATCTTCCGAGATATAACGGCTCCCGGTTCTTGGATACGTAATGAGTTTGGCTTCGTAGAGTTTTTGGGCAATAGTAAGTGTCTTATCTGCCGAAAAACCATATTTGCTATTCCCATCCTTCTGTAAGGTAGTCAGGTCATAAAGTAGCGGCGATTCTTGTTGTATTTCCTTGCTTTCAACCGACTGAACAATTAGCTGAGTCTGTTTCTGTAGCCTCTGCAACGTATTTTGACCTGTTTCCAGTGAATCAAACTTATCCAAAGCACTGGCGGAAAAGGATTTTCCATCTTTCTCTGTTTGCAGCCTTAACTGCCAATACTTAGTGGATAAGAAATGTTGGTTTTCAAGGTATCGGCTACAAATCATACCAAGTGTTGGTGTTTGTACCCTGCCCAAGGAATAAGTTCCGCTTCCCACAGCTATGCTCAACGCCTGACTGGCATTGATACCCACCAACCAGTCAGCCTCACTGCGTGCCTTAGCTGCCATATACAACGAATCGTATTTGCTTCCCGAAGTAAGATTCAAAAAGCCCTCACGAATAGCCTTGTCCGTAAGACTACTTATCCAAAGCCGTTCAAAGGGTTTTCTACAATTCAAATAGTTGTAGATATATCGGAAAATCAATTCTCCTTCACGTCCGGCATCGGTGGCAACAATGATTTTATCGCAATCATCAAAAACTTTCTTGATTATCTTTAGTTGTTTCAATGCTCCACTATCCGTTTTGTATCCGTGTGTTGCTTTTAGTTGTCGAACCTTTAGGATAAATGGGTTGGGCAGTACGGGCAATTGCTCTGCACTAAACCCACTTATTCCATATTCGGATGGCATTGCCAGTCCAATTAAGTGACCGAAAGCCCATGTAACCTCATAACCATTGCCTTTCAAGAACCCATCCTGTTTGTCGGTTGCACCTACAATACAGGCGATTTCGCGAGCTACAGCAGGTTTTTCTGCTATTATTGCTATTTTCATTTTTATTGATTTTAGCTTTGCATTTATTTAATCCGCAATTTTGGTTTTGCAATGTTGGATTCATCAGCCTTTTTTTCTTGACTCTCTGTTGGTTTTTCCTGACCTTTTTTCAACGGTGCCTCAATTTTCTTGGTGGCTTCGTTGGTTTTACCGTCCGTATTTACTGCTACCTGCGTTTTACTCGTTTCATCAGGGCTTATTTCTTTTGCATTGGATTTGTCCGGATCCCAACGATAGAAATTCAGTTTACCTTCCTCTGGATTTACTTTCACATAGGCACTGTATTCCTGTCCTTCCCGGTCTTTCATACCGGTTACATGAATGGTACCACCTTCCTTGAGTCGGCTTTGGTCGGCTTCAGGCAAATCTATCCCGCCCAATTTAGTAGGAATGGCAAATTCTGAATTTGATTGTTTTTGGGTTTGACTCTGGTTGTTATCGAAACTGAATTCTATTCCCCGTTTATCGGCATTTATTTGAACAGTGGCATTGAAGGGCTTTCCGCTTTTGGAGAGCATATCTTCCAAGTAAATGGCTTTGCCTTCTTTCAAGCTCTGCAACTGTTTGTCATCCAAAGAAACCCCTTTTATTTCGTTGGGAATACGGATTTTGTCCGTTCTTACAGCTACCAATTCATTGGTGAGTTTGTCGATTGAAATATAAGCAGGGGTTGGTTGTTGTCCGGGAAATTCAATGGCAAGGATACGACCTGCATTTCCGTTGTTGAGCAGGTTCTTTTTGTCATCATCCGAAAAATGAATCCCAAAGAAGGGTCTATCCAATTCGGGTGACCTACGTACTGCATGAATTGCCACGGTTAGTTTTCCCTCCACTTCTCGAAAAGACAAGCGTGCATCGGTTCGAAGCGTCATTTCGTCAAACTTAGGATTGATGGGGATTAGTACGGGTGATTTGCCCCAATTAAGCATTGCATCAAGACTACCGGTGCTTTCAAGGGTTTCACGTGATACGCCTAATTTTTCCAATTGTTTCCAATCGATACGACTTTCATCAATGGGTTGGTAAGTTTGTTTCGCTGACACTTCATCGGACGACACCCGATGTTTATCAAGTGTTTCCTTGTTCAAGGCATTTTCAGGTTGTTTCAGCATTTCATTCAATAATGCAGACATACCCTCAACCAGCTTGGCTGGTACTTTGAAGAATTGGAAGTGTGTGGGATCTTTGTACTGATTACGGAAATTGGAAAAAAAATTATCCAATACATTCCCTTGCTTGTCAAGCTTCAGAAACTGTGGCTCGTTTTTAGCTTTGGGACTGACAGACTTCATTTTCCCATCTTTTCCATTTTCCGATACAACTTCTAATCCTTTACCTTTTTTGTCTGTGACCAACAGCACATCCTGGTCGTTTACATTTTCGTTCATAACTTTACTTTTTAATGGTGAATACTTTATTCGCCAGCAAAGTTATATTTGTAAATCAACCTATTATCATGTTATTGCTTCACTGTCATCGTTTGGCAGGAGGTGGCATTGAGTGGCTGAGAAAGTTCTATTTTTGCAAAATCAAGTTGACCCAAAAACTTCAATTTGAAATAAGTTACATTAGAGATATATTTATAACAATTTGTCTTCAAAAAACAATTGCTAATGTCAAAGTTGTCAGGTATTTTGCACTGTCTATTCAATAAATCATACATGGATTTCGTTAATTACCAATTTTTGGATATTATCAGTGACATTCTATAAATCCACAGATATCTCCTTTTTTTGATTCGTCAGCACTATAAAATATGTCAATAATTGTCACTTTGTCATTTTAGAATCAAAAAAACACTAAAATAGCAAATGTCGAGCATAAAATGGCATATAAATTTATTTTATATCCGAATATTACACATAATATGTCATTTTAGCATATAAAAACGACATTGGCATAATAATTGAAGTTGATGTTTCGTCGGAATTTACGACAATGGTCATAAGAGAAGCCTGAAATTCTCTAATCAAAAAAAAATATGCTTATGGCAAATTTAGACAATTTATTTAGACAGTTCGACAATGAACTGAACATCACTCCAAGTAAGAAAGATGCTTTGATGACTTCCAGAGATAATCTGAGAAGTAAAATCAGAAATCATTTTTTAAAAAATTATTCGAATTACAACCCTACATTTTTTATTCAGGGTTCGTACAAGCTAAAAACTCTAATCAGAACAAAAGACGACACTTGCGATTTAGATGATGGAGTATATTTTAAAGAGAACCCAGATAATGTTACTGGGACTACACTGCAACGTTGGGTAAAAGAAGCTGTGGATGGAACAACCGATGCTACTCCTGAGCATAAGAAAAAATGCATTAGAGTTGATTACAAAGCGGGTTATAATATTGACTTACCAGTCTTTGTGTTTAATGCTAATAATGAGGCACATCCTAATTTAGCAGTTAAAAATTCTGATTTTCAGACAGATGACCCTAAAGAATTTGTAACAGAGTTCAAGGCTGTAAAATCTGATCAAATGGTTCGAATGGTTAAGTATCTAAAATCATGGTGCGATTATAAACGACATGATATGCCAAGCGGTTTATCAATGACTGTACTTGCCATGAAACATTTTCAATCAAATTCAAGAGACGATGTTGCTTTAAAGTTTCTTTTAATCGAAATTGAAACTTCACTAAAGAAAGATTTCATTTGCGTAATGCCGACAACTCCTAAAGATGATTTGTTTCAAAATTACTCTTCAGCAAAAGAAACAAATTTCATGGATAATCTGTCAAAGTTTATCGTAGATGCAAAAAAAGCGATTGATGAGAAAAATAAGTTAACGGCAAGTCGATTATGGAAGAAACATTTAGGCGACAGATTTCCTGAAGGCAAAGATGAAGTCGAACAGTCAACAAGCACTGCAAGTTTAGCATCAACTGTTGGAACTTCAAAGCCATATTTTAATCTTTAGTATGAACCAACTTTTCAAAAAAGAGATACCAACGGTTCTGAAAAAATATCCGAACCTAGCTATTAAGAACAAAAATGGAAAGGATTTCTTGAAAGGTATTATAGACATTCCAGATGAGAGTGGAGTCGCAGTGGGAAGTTTTTCAGTTGAGATTCACTCAACTGAAAAATTTCCTTACCGCTTCCCCAAATTATATGAAGTAGGTGATGATATACCCAATAGTCAGGATTGGCATAAATATAATGATAATTCTTGTTGTTTGACAGTTGAGCAAGAAGAGATTATTCAATGCCACCATGGTATAACAATTTTACAGTTTATTGAAACCATAGTTATACCATATTTTGCAAATCAACTTTACAGAAAGAGAGAAGGGAAGTATCTAAATGAGTATCCTCATGGGTTAGCTGGAGTAAAGGTTTTTTATACAGAGCTTTTAAGAAGTACAGATTTTTCAGCTTGGTATAAATGCTGTGAAAGCGCATTTGTAAAACGTAAAATAGGACGAAATGACAAATGTTATTGCAACAGTGGTCAAAAATTCAAAAATTGTCATCTTCCAATTGAAGAAAGACTACAAATTTTAGGTAAAGTTAAAGTGATGACAGATATCAAAATAATAATAGTATGAAACGAAAAATATTTATTGGTTCTTCAAAAGAAGGATTTGAGATAGCAAATTTGATGAAAAATCAGATTAATGCGCAATTAGGAGATTGGATAGAATGTGAAACATGGAAAGAAGGTAACGTTTTTTCATTGAACAAAAGCACGTTAGAAAGCCTTGTAAAAGCATCACGGAAATATGATTATGGTATTCTTGTAGCTTCGAAAGATGATATTCTTATTAAGCGTTGGAAAATGCTTAATGTTATGCGTGACAATGTATTGTTTGAGATGGGCTTATTCTTAGGCAGCCTGGGGTTACAAAGAGCATTTCTCATAACACATGATAAGATCTCATTACCTTCGGACTATGATGGAGTTACAGTAGTAAAATACAATGACAAAAATATTGGCAATAAAATTGCTGGTGTAATCACTGAAATAGAAAAAACAAAAAATAGCTTTAATCTAAAACCGGTGCCATCAGCTGCACTTGCTTTAGGTTATTTTCAAAGCTTTATTTTGCCATTTGCTAAAAAGCATTTTGAATCGTCACCTGATTTTCAACTCAAAATATTAATTCCAACGAATATTTCTGACGTTAATGCTAAAATAGCTAAATATAAATCCGAAAATCCAAGTATTCAAACTACAGGAGATAGACCAATAGCATATCAATACGAAAACACGATTAACAATTATTGGGATATTCCAACAACCCTACAAACAATTGACAATTTATTGGATTATTTTGTTCCCTCTTTAGAAGTAGGTATTAATATCGAAAAACAAGAATGGATTCAATATGAATTGCGTAATTTTAAAGGCACGTTAGAGATGCTAATTAACAAACAAGATGTTTACAAAAACAATTTGCTGCTTGAGTTTATATGATTTTATTTCTATTTATTGCTATATTATGTCAAAATATCAATTTAAATTGACGACTCTATAAGTTTTATTTGTACTTTTGTGGCAAAATACTACATTCATATAAAATGATTCAAGAATTAAAAATTAGTAACTTCCTCTCGTTCAAAGAGGAAGTTACGTTTAGTTTCGAAGCAACCAAAGATACTACCTTTGAAGAATATCAGGTAGTGGAAGTAGTCCCCGAAGTAAGGCTATTGAGGTTTGCTATGATATATGGTGCCAACGCTTCAGGAAAATCCAATTTACTGAATGCGATTGAATATCTACATAATTTCTGGTTTGACATTAAAAAAGATATTACTGAAGAAACTGATGTAATACCTTTTAAGTTAGATAAAGTCACTCCCAATCTACCGTCAGTTTTCTCCCTTAAATTTTATGTAAAAGATATAAAGTACTGGTATACACTTGAGCTCGATGAGCATAAGGTTATTTCTGAAAAATTGTACTATTACAGTAGTGCCCAACCAACCTTACTTTTCGACCGCGGGTTGAAAAACAATATTTCTGTTATAACATTTAATTCTACAGCAATTAAAGTGAGCGCAGTGGCAAGAGAGGAAATAAATATCAAATGTTTGCCAAATATGTCTTTCTTTGCTGCTCGAAATCAGGTCAATGTAGCTCTTCCAAAAATTGATGAAGCTCGCGAGTGGATGAAAGACGGAATTATGCAAGTGATTACTCCAAAAACGAACCTTTTTGACTACGCCGAACGTAAAATTCAAGAAGATGATGAGTTGAAAACTCATCTATTAGAATTTATCAAAGAAGCTGATTTCAATATTACAGGCTTTGATACTAAAATTATAAAACAAGAGGTTCCACAAGATTTTTTAGATTACATTTTAAAATCGGATACAGTGCCTGAAGATGAGAAAGAGCGTTTAAAAAAAGAAAAAAATCTCCCACAGTTAAAAACTGATTTTGAACATACAGTAAAAAATGAAAGAGGAACAGAGAAGTATTATTTGGAAGATGGATTACAATCTGATGGAACACGTCAGATCACAGGTCTTGAATCTGCAATTTATTCTGCTTTAATTAGAGAATCCTTATTAGTGGTAGATGAAATAGAATCATCACTTCATCCAGACCTTATAATGTTTATACTTAAAAAATTTCTTGAGAAAAAAGATAATCAGGCACAATTACTGATAACAACACATTACGATCCTTTATTGAATGAAGTGGGCGAGTTATTCAGGAAAGATGCTGTATGGTTTACAGAAAAAAATGATGCAGGTGCAACAGAGCTTTATTCGTTAGTGGAGTTTAGTGGATTGAACAGAATTGCTTCCTTACAAAAAGCATATCGTCAAGGCAGATTTGGCGGCATTCCTAAAATCAATTTGTAAATTTAGCAGGGATGAGCCGGAAAATAGAAACCAGAAGACAAAAATCGCCAACAATTACTTTGATTGGTGAAGGCATTACAGAACAATACTATTTCAAACATATTCGTACGTTATATAACTATAGATATACTCTGAAACCTTATTTTTTCGGGACTACCTCGTTGCAAGATATGGATCGGAAAATATCAGAAGTTATAGATAGTAAGGGTATTGCTGTTTGTGTTTTCGATACAGATGTATCACAGCGTGTTGAGGCAGAGAAAAAGAAATTGAACAGTTTGATGAAAAAATATGGAAAGAAAAAAAGTGTAATTTTTTGCGATAGTCTTCCTTCGGTCGAATACTGGTTTCTTCTTCATTTTCAAAATACAAACAGACATTTCAATGATTCAGACCTTGTGGAGCGTGAATTAAAGTCATTTATGCTCAATTACGAGAAAAAGATAGTATTTCTTGAGAAAGAGAAGTGGGTAACGGACTTATGCTCTGATAATAAATTAGAAACAACTATACAACGAGCGAAAGATTTTGGAAATGAAGGTGCTTCATATTCCAATATATACAAAGCCTTTGAAAAATTCAGGAGTTAAAAACACACCTAGTTTTGGGATTTAAGCGTAGTTTCGTCACTTAGCATAACCCCTGTTTTTCATTAATATATTCAAATATATTTGGATTCATTGTATAAAATTCCAAGCATGAAAATTCAACTCAATTATGAGATAAGACCACTATAATCCAATACTGCGAAGACCTTTTAGAGGTTCAAAACTTACTGAATGCTATTTTCTGTCACGCTTTTGCAATCAACCTGTCAGTTACTTTCGATGTATTTCGTTCCTCAAGGCCAAAAGGTTTATTCTCCTGCCATAGCAAAAAAAATATCACCATACCAACCGCTAACAACTCATCTCATTTGTGAAAGAAAAAAAAACAAAAGCTCTCCTTGTAAAGGAAAGCTTTGTATATTCTGAAAAAAAGCAGCAATTACTTCTTTGAAGCTTCTAACGATGCTTTTCTGAACTCTTTCAATAGTTTTTCCAAATCAAGAGAACTTTTACGAGCGCGAGTACCGGCAGCTTTGTTGCCTTTCTCAATCTGCAAATTTGCATCTGTTGCCAGAGCTTCAAATTCGGCTTTGATTTTACTTATTAATTCTTCCATTTTTTATTTATTTGTTTAGTTTATAGTTGCCTGTAGGTATACAGTCGGTATATTTGTTGCAAATATAATCATTTAAGGATTATTCCAAAATAATATATTCACATTTAAGCAGCAAATGTAAATAAAATATGGATTTTTCTTATTATTTTTGCTCTGAATTTATATAAGACCTTTTACCTATGGCTGCTCAAATTGGGGATAAAATACTATACAACGGACAAATACACTCTTTAGCTTCAGAACCGTTATCACCCTATTTATACAGCAACAAAATTGAAAAACTATTTTCCGGAATTAGTTCAGCTTGTTACAGAGGATATTGTGCAACTTGGAAAATTGAAAAGAAGAATATCTATCTACTAAATGTCGAATCACCAAATTCTAAAAAAGATGAAACTGCGGATGGAGTAGATGAACCCATCTCTGCTATGAATAAGTTATTCCCCGGACAGAATGAGGTTTTTGGTGATTGGGTTAACGGAAAGATCAAAATTCAATCGGGCAAAGTATTGCAATTTGTAAATAAGGGGTATGAATCTGTTTATGAAAAAGACATATTTCTAAGATTCGAAAATGGAGCTCTCGTTGATGAAAAAGTTGTCCTCAACACTCCAGAAGAGCAATAACATCAAATTATAGCTTAAAACTCGAATAAATATAGACAAGTTTCCTGTTCACTATAACTATCAAAACCTAATATGGTTATAATCCCTGACATTGTCGGGGATTTTTTCTTTGTAATGCGATACCCAAAATGAATGGTTTACTTTCTATTTAATTTATCTTGAAATAAAACGGCAGAACAATTATATATTTCACAAACATCGACTACTTTTGTGAAATAAACAGATAATAACACAGACATAACTATTTGATAATAAATCAATAATACTTCAAACACACCAATACTCTTCAATTTTAATATTTGGATGCCCCGATTTATCTCCTAAGGTTATTGATGTCTTCATTATTTCAAAAAAAGCTATTTTTGCATAGATAATCGGATTAAATTCGATTATCTATGCAAAAATCACTACATTTGCGCCATACTTATTTAAATCAACATAAATGGCAAATACGGATATACTAAAGCAATTTGGAATTATTCCTTTTGACACCGCTATATTGACAGGAGTACTTAATGATTATAAGTCGCCTAAAGATAAAAGAGCAGCGTTAAAGCAAGCAGAACTTCTTATTCGTTTGAAGCGGGGATTATTTGTTGTTGCGCCAAAGTTGCAAAACAAACCGTTATCAAAAGAATTGATTGCGAACCATCTCTACGGACCGTCATATGTATCCCTTCAAACTGCACTTTCATTTTACGGACTAATACCCGAAAGGGTTCATACAGTCAGTTCAATGACCATCAAGCGAAGTCGGAATTTCTCAACTCCACTTGGGGACTTTGACTATATAGGCATATCCAAAGAGTATTTTGCAATAGGTGTACGTCAAGAAATTGTAAATAATGAATACGCCTATCTAATTGCCAGCCCTGAAAAGGCCATGTGCGATATGATTGTACAGACAGCCGGATTAAAATTGCAATCGGTTAAAGCAATGCAAATATACCTTGAAGAAGATATGCGAATTGATTTATCGACTATAAACCATTACGATGTGGAAATTATCAAAGAATGCATCGCTGTAAGCAAGAAAAAAAGAGAACTAACATTACTATATAAATTACTGCAACAATGAACGTATTTGATACCATGTTATCTCGATATGAGATAAAAACGAATGATGATTACACCAATGCCTTGCATGAGGTAATGCAACAAATTGCATTGGCAGGACTTTATAGAGGTGGATTCTTTGAACATGCAGCATTTTATGGTGGTACATGTCTTCGAATATTTCATCAGTTACAAAGATTCTCTTATCCAAAGTAAAATATTATCCCTAATTTGCCATCTATCTACATTGTAAAT
>JBAXMR010000099.1:0-19088 GCA_037134195.1 Paludibacter sp.
ACAAAGATAGCTATTATTTTTTAATTGTACAATTTATTATTTCACAAAGCCTAAGGCATAAAAACCTGCCACTGCAAAGAAGCCGAAATAGATTTTCCCCAACACTTCGCCAAGCCAAAAAGCCGCTCCAACGTTTATGAAAAACAGAATACAACCTAACGTAATTACTATCACTGAAGATGGAACAAAAGAGGAAACGCTGTCTGAGGTCTTGTCAACAGCCTGCAACTTAATAAGTTCAATGCTTGTTTTGCCATATTGGATAGCTTGTCCGAGCAACGATTCAATTATTTGTATATTATCTTCCATGATAGTTTGTATTGTGTACTCTGTTGATTGTTAATTTAAAAAGCCCACTCCGAAATTCCTGAAACAGGACCAATTCGTTTGAAAAATTTTATTTCCGGAGCAGACCTTCCAACTAGTTAAGGTTAATTTATTTAATCTTTGAAGCTTTCACCTCTTTTTCAACTTCGTCCGATTTGGACATTGCTTCCTCGGCAAATTCAACCACTTCTTCTTTTACCTGATCAAATTTGTCGGTAATGCTGTCGATAAACTCGTTGAATTTGTCTTTCAGTTCGTCCACTTGTCTTTCGCTTTTGCGAACAATGGCTCTGCGGGTAACTGTACCTTTTGCTGGTGCAAACAAAACTCCTAATAATGCTCCGGTGGCTGCGCCGGCTAATACGCCTAAAACTACTTTTTCGGTACTCATAATGTTGTTATTTAATAATAATTTCAATTCGATTAATTAATACAAATGTAGGGCAAAGACTGTCGGTAAGAATTACAATATTCTGTGAATGAGTTGTATAATTCACACCTTCAAAAAGGGTTTAAGTTGCTTATTATTTGAACTTGGTACGTGAAATCTCAAGGCCGGTTGGATAGGAAGCATCCACCTGATCTTCTGCAGTAATAAATACTTCCGAAAATTTGAAGGGAGTTAATGTTTCCAGATTGGTTGTCTGTGCATTCTTGTTTAACATCTTGCCGATGTTACGCACACCATCTTTTTCAGTTACAATCCATACCACGTAAGCGGTTTTAGGAGGATTCAACCTTTCGACAGCAGCTAAGTTTTTGGCAGTAACTGAGATTTTGTAATTTCCATTATTATCCTGACTCATCGTGGCAGTTATGTCAGCTGCAGGAGTTACATTCGAAATTGGGAATTTAACCATATTAGCACACGACGACATACCTAGTGTCAGTGCTAAAATTGTAAGCATTTTTAGTGTTTTCATTTTGTTTTGATTTTATTAATTTTCCTACTCGTAAGGTTTTTCGAATTTCACCCCTTTGAAATGGTTGGTCATTATATTTTTACTAAATTTTATTCGAGATTAATTGCTGTGGTTCTGTATCCAATTACAAGAGTTGCCAGACGCCTATCAATTCCCATTACCGGAGCTGCCACCACAATTAATTTGTCAGCTAATTCAACTATTGTAGGTTTTTCTACAACCAGTAAATGAGCAATTATTTCATTACCTATTTGTTTATTTTCCAGACTTTTATTGGTCGACAGAATAACTTTTCCATTGGACGCAATGAGATGAATATAGTGAAAATTCTTTTCTTTTACCAAATCAGAAATCAACAAATCAACTTGTTCCAAATTTCCACGTAGCATCTCAGAGCGAATTTCCCAAACAAGTGGTTTAGCCATAATTTTCAGTAAATCCTGTTGGTTTTTCTCAATTTGAAGGGTTGCAGCTCTAATAATCACATTTCTTTGCTTTTCATTTTGGGATTCTTTCCATATATAAACTACAGTAAGTGCTAATAATGAGAGCAATAGCGCGCTTACGGTTGAATGTTTAATAATCAGATGCCAAAGTGAAAATTTTGCTTTAGTTTTTAATTCTTTATTCATGGATTTTTCAGGTGTTAATATTTTCATTTTTCATTAAATTTTTTTATAGCGATAGGGTTTAATCATTTCAAGGCTTAAAAAACTACCCTTTCCTATTATCATTAGATTTGGGAAAGGGCAGATTGAAATACTGTTTATAATAATCTAAAACCTATCGTGGCTTGTGCCCAAACGTTTTTGTAACGTGGAGTAGTTGTTGTTCCATCTCCATTATTGTTATACATATCCAAACCAACTCTTGCTCCCAAAACAATATTGCTAAGATTAATATCTACACCACCTACAAGACACAGAGTGTTTTTTCGTATATTGTCTGCACTAAAGTCCTGATTTACATCTACATTGATAATCGGATTTGTAAACACATCGTTTTGTTTAATTAAATAGGAGTATTGAGGTCCAACAAGAATTGTCAACATTTCACTTGGTTTAATGGATAAAAATATTGGCACATCAATATAATTTGTGGTTCGGGTAAGCGTAACATTGCTGCCTAAAATACTACTTGTAGCCTGAAAACCTTTTTGCGAAAACAGGATTTCAGGTTGAATGCCTAAAAGTCCGCCTAAAGGAATGCTTACAAAACTACCTGCTGCAAAACCCACTTTACCATCGGCAGTATATTTCTCGCCCTGTGAATCGTAAATATTTGAATAATTAAGACCGGCTTTAACTCCAATATGAATTTGTGAACTGCTACTTTGACCTGTCAATGTATTTGCCATTAATATTAAGGCAACCATTGCTAAAATAATCTTTTTCATCTTTGTTTTTTTTTGAAATTTTTATTTAGTGTATTTTAATGTAATGAAATACCTATGGTCGAAACCCCTGTTGATAAATCAAGAAATAGTCCGACAGTATTTGAAATATGAAATTCTGAACCTACATGAAAATCAATATACAATGGATTGGCTGAAGTATAATAGTTTTTGCTTCCTGTATAGTTAGCATTCCAAGTAGTGGTTACGAGTGCTATTCCTAATGAACCTGCAGCATAAAAATCCCAATGTGGACCGGCATGCAACAACTGATCAAAATAATAGGTTCCTTTCACCCCGATTGGAGTAACTAAGGCGTTGTAATTACCATCGGTATATGAATACAAAGTCAAAAAAGGAGCCACAGTGAAGTTTTGTAAAATTCCCAATTCGTAATTCACATTCAAAATCGGTAATGTATGACCTATATTTCCATAATAACCTGAATATCCGCCAATTCCGACTCCTAAATTCAATGCACCACCAAATCTTTCGGAAGATTGAAATCTGCCCTGTGCTGATAAACCTGAACCTAATGTGATTAGAATCAGTGCGAAAATAATTGTTAGTTTTTTCATTTTGTTTAATTGTTTGTTTTATAATAATTTAATGCTTATTTACGGTTTCCGTTGTCGTGACCCTCTTTTTTATCTTTGTCATTTCCACGCTGATTGTTTTTATTATCACCGGGCATTTGAGCTTTTTTATTTTCTTGTCCCTGATTTTGTCTGTTATTTTTCAACTCTTTGTTTCCGTTATTTCGGTTATTATCCGGCTGATTTATTTCAGAATGTCTCTGTGGCATATCCCTTCGTTGATTTCGTTCACCCACATTATGTTGTTCCGAACCTCGATATCCCTTGGCATACTTCATTTTATGCTCCCGAAAATTGGAATAAGGCGAATTTCCGCGATAATCTCTCATAACCACCTTATATCCATGAAATAAATCGTAATTTTTGTAGTGCGATGGTAAATAACCTCTCCGAATCCAGTGATTTCCGGAAAAGTAGATAAACATGGATGTTTGCACGTCGTAATACGCTTCCACATCGGGTAAGTAATAATATCTCACATCGTTATATCCGGCGGGTCCCCAAGCGGGTGGCGATCCAATATGCACATTTACTGATAATTGACTCTGAACTGAACCGGTAAGTATCAATATCAATCCAAACACAAGTAATTTAAATGTTTTCATTTGCTTTGTTTTAATTTTGAATTAATTTCCACATTGCAAAGGTGAGATGATTCTATTATGAATGTATTACATAATTTTGATAAAGAATTACAGAATTCACACAGTTCAGAATTATTCTAAAAATTGCCTGGAAATATTTAGAATAAAGGCGTATTTGTGCAAATACAAATCTGTAATTAGCAAAAATGAATGCCACTGATTTGTTATTAAAGCGAAGAAAAGTATAGCGTAATTTGTTTAGGGTTGACTGCTACAAATTCAGTCTTTTAGAACATAAAGTTTTGGAAATGTAGAAGATATAGGGATTGTAATTAAATTGTCGACTATTTTATCAGAGTTTCTTCAAACTAATTCCGGATTTCTGAACACCTTCCTCAACCGTAACAGCATTAAGTTCTTCAAAAGCTTTCAATGTTATTAATGCACAAGCTTTCGCATCATCTCCGGCACGATGGTGATTGAATTGTATATCATGATACCGACTTACTACATCTAACGAATGTTTTGGTAAGTGTTTCCAAATTTTGCGTGACAGACTTACACTGCAAAAATATTCCGATTTAGGTCGTGCCAAATCATAATACTCCAAAACCGAACGCAACACTCGCATATCAAAAGCAGCATTATGAGCAACTAGGTATGTATCATCCAACAATGGCTGAAGTTTGCTCCATAACTCTTCAAAAGTCGGAGAAAAAGCCACATCATGTGAAGTGATTCCATGTACCCGCTGATTCCAGTAATTCATATACGGAAAACACGAAGGTTTAATAAGCTGCGAACCTGTAAATGTAATTACACCATCTACCACCCTTGTCAACCCAATTTCACAAGGAAAACTGGCTTCAGCAGTTTCAAAATCTATAGCTGTAAAAGTCATTATAACTTATATTTAATTTGCCTCAAAGATACAATAATATCTTTTTGTACGGCATTTTTTGTGATGTGAACAATAGGAAATCATTAATCAAAATTTCATTAATTGATTATTTATCAAATAAATATACATATTTATTCTAAAAAAGAAACAAATCAGTTAAATATATAGTACATAAGCTTATCGCTCGGGTTGTTCGGTTTATAATGCGTATATTTGCACAATAATCATTAAAATGTGCAATATGAATAGTTTAAAAATTGGAAATCTAACAGCACGTCTCCCTATTATACAAGGAGGAATGGGCGTTGGTATTTCATTGAACGGATTAGCGTCAGCAGTTGCAAATGAAGGAGGAGTAGGCGTTATTTCGTGTGCGGGGCTTGGTCTTATTTATCGTCATACGGCGAAAGATTACATGGAGGCTTGTATTATTGGGATGAGAGAAGAAATCAGAAAAGCGAAAGAGAAATCGAATGGAATTATTGGTGTGAATATTATGATGGCACTGACTAACTTCAGCGACATGGTAAAAACAGCCATTGCCGAAAAAGTAGATGTAATTTTTGCAGGAGCGGGACTTCCAATGGATTTGCCAAAATATCGTACTGAAGGTTGTACAACCAAACTTGTACCAATAGTTTCATCAGCAAGAGCAGCAAAAATTATTTGCGAAAAATGGAAAACTCTTTATGACTATCTTCCTGATTTAGTAGTTGTTGAAGGTCCTAAAGCAGGTGGTCATCTCGGATTTAAACCCTCACAAATTGAAGATGAAAATTTCTCAATAGAAAAACTCATACCAGAAGTTGTTTCGGAAGTCGCTATTTTTGAAGAAAAATACAATCAGGAAATTCCTGTGATAGCAGCAGGAGGTATTTATACCGGTGAGGACATGTACAACATAATGCAATTGGGTGCAAAAGGTGTTCAGATTGCCAGCCGTTTTGTAACAACTCACGAATGTGATGCGGATATTAAATTCAAAGAATCGTATATCAATGCAACCGAAGATCAGGTTGAAATCATTCAAAGTCCGGTAGGAATGCCAGGTAGAGCCCTTAAAGGAGAGTTTCTTGAAAAAGTAAAACAAGGACTTACCCGACCAAAATCATGTCCTTACAACTGCCTGCATACCTGCGACTATAAAGTTGTTCCTTACTGTATTATCGTGGCACTTTATAATGCCTATCAGGGTAAGCTTGATAAAGGCTATGCCTTTGCAGGAAAAAATGCATATTTAACTGATAAAATTGTTTCGGTAAAAGAAGTAATTGATGATTTAGTTCTGCATTTCGAAAAAGCCCGAAAAGTAGTTATTGCATAAATATCAAACTAATCTTAAATATAAAGTTGGAGGTTTAAACTTGAGGGTTTTATCTCCAATTTTTATTTTTTAACGTAATTATTTTACAAAAACTTCTGTTGCTCTCAGATTTATTTGGTAATATTGCACTAAATTTCAACAGTTATATTTATGAAAAGCCTTAAAGTACCGTACATTTCAACATTAAATGATATTGATGTTGAAAAAGCCGCTGATTTACTGGATGATGCAGGTAAAAAGGACTTGATTGAGGTGCTCAACTGGCCTGACTTATACAACTATAAACCAATCACTTATTTCTGGATAGCCCGATCATCTGACAGTATATTTATCAAATATTCTGTAAAAGGCACTATGCTTAAAGCCAGTTACACCAAAGATCAGCAACCTGTTAATGAAGATAGTTGTGTAGAATTTTTTTGCAAAGTTCCCGGAAATGAAAAATATATGAACTTTGAATTCAACTGCATAGGAACGTGCAAAGCATCGCGACGAAAAGCCCGCAATGAAGATGTAAGCCCATACAGTAAAGAAGAGCTTAGTATGATTAAACGATACCCATCTCTTGGCAGACGCGCATTTAACGAAATGGAAGGTATGTTTGAATGGGATTTAACTGTAAAAATTCCTTTACGAATTATGGGCATAGATCCAACTAATCTTCCTGACAAAATTCTGGGTAATTTTTATAAATGCGCTGACGAAACAGATTCTATGCACTATGTCACATGGTCACCTATTAAAACTGAAAGACCAGACTTTCACCGCACTGAATTCTTTGGTGAACTAATACTCGAAAAATAATTTTCATGAATATAGAAAAGATATTGTGGCAGGGAGTTGAGGCTGTTCTGCTGGAAACTGATGTATATGAAGCTATCGTTGTACCATCGGTTGGTGCAAATCTTGTAAGACTTTATAACAAAAAGAAAAAAATTTATATTCTGCGCACCCCATTAGCTCAAGAAATGGAAACGTTTCTGAGTCGCCCGCAAATTTTTGGTGTGCCGTTACTCTTTCCTCCAAACCGGATTGAAGATGGAAAATATAGTTACAATGCTAAAGATTATAAGTTTCCTATTACAATTCCAGCTCAAAACAACTATCACCACGGAATAATTAAGTCTCAGCTTTTCACCGTTACACGTACGCGATTTTCATCTGATGCTGTTGAACTTGAACTTAGCTATTTTTCAAACAGAGTCAACAATGAGATTTTCGCTAATTTTCCACATGAATTTGTTTGTAAAATTCGTATTATTCTTACCAATAACGAGTTAACTCATATTGTTTCTATTACAAATACAGGCAAAGAGCCAATGCCTCTCGGTGTTGGATTTCATACTCCAATCCGACTTCCATTCTCAAAAAACACGGATAAATCGGACTACAAATTACGTCTATCTGTAGGAAAACGCTGGGAATTAACTGACAGAAGCCTACCTACAGAAAAACTATTAGACCTCACGGCTGAGGAGTCATTATTGCGAACAGAAGGAATGTCTGTAACCGGAAAGCCCATCGAAATTGCTCTAACTGATGAAGCAATCACAGTAAGTGGAAAACCCTATCACGGTGCTATTCTCACTGACACAAAAAATAAAGTAAGTGTTTATTATGAAGTAGATAAAGAGTTTAAACACTGGACGCTTTGGAACAACGGTGGTGAAGTTGATTGGGTTTGTCCTGAACCACAAACCTGGGCTATCAATGCTCCAAATCTGAATTTACCACGCGAAATTACCGGTTTACAGGGAATCAGCACGGGAAAAACATGGAGTGGTACAACCCGATTTTATGTTAAGTAATCTTCGGCTTCAACAGAAATAATCAACTCAGAATTTTCAATTTTTACGCATATATTCTACAAACGAATAAGAAAATTCATTCTTATCATTTGGTTCATAATCTTCCCTTGAAATTTCTTCCCATTCTTCAAAATTAATTTCCGGGAAAAATGTATCTGCATTAAAGTGGCTGTGAACCCAGGTAATGTACATGTGATTTATTTTTTCTATACATTGTTTATAAACCGTTGCACCTCCAATAATAAATATCTTTTCTTCATGTTCACAGAGATCCAAAGCATCTTCCAACGAGTCGGCTTCAAAATATCCTGTGTTTACTCCTTCTGAAAGAATAGAAGTCAGTACAATATTTTTACGGTTAGGAAGTGGGCCATTGGGTAAGCTTTCGAAAGTTCGTTTTCCCATTAGAACAGCATGTCCGGTTGTGAGTTCTTTAAAATGCTTTAAATCGGCAGGAAGATGCCAAGGAAGATTATTAAGTTTTCCGATTGCAAAATTATCGGCAATTGCAGCAATAATTGATACTTTTGACATGATTTTAGATTTAATAAAAGATGTTTGATAAAACTCCGAGGTTTCACAACGGGCAGCAAATCTACTAAAAAAAGAACGAACCAACGTTAGCGTTGATCCGTTTTAACTTCCTTCATTAGTTTTATTTAAGCTAATCTAAACCGCTACATCGGCTTTTATATGAGTATGGGTCATATTTACTTCAAGTTTATGAATAATCAAATAGCTAACTCGAGTTTACTTTTTATTTTTGATATCTTATCTGTATTAGCTATTACAAAATCATCAATCGTGAATTCGCTAAATGGCTTATTTCCAATCAACTTAATTGTAGGTTGAATTTCTAACGATTCTTTAGCAAGCAATTCGTTAGCCGCTTCGAAATGTCTGTCGTATATGTGGAGGTTCTGAACAAAATGACCAAAAATACCTGGTTTGTACCCTAAATGCGAACATACCATTAACATCAATGCCACATATTGTGTTTTATTGATGTAGTTTGCCACCAAATAATCTGAACTACGCTGAATAAGCGTAACATCCATGTATATTTCATTATCAACTTTTCTGGCACTCCAAAGGGTTTCATAAGCACATGGATATAAGCCTTTGGTTTCGCATAAATCGGCGTATTGATATAGATTTAAAATATGCCTCCTTCCAAATGGGTTGTCAGACAATCCTTTCAGCAAGTCATTCATTAAATTATATTTATTAACAGTATATCCATACCTGTTACCAATAGTAGCATTACCAATATCCCATTCATCCCACCAGTTTATGCCTAACTGATGGGCAATATCCAATGAATTTGATTGTTGCTGATATATCCAAAGGATTTCTTTTATCCCGGTTTTAATGGCAGTATTCCTGAGTGTTGTTATAGGAAATTCATTTTTTGAGATATCGTATTTCTCAAAAACCTGAGTAATAAATTTTGACTTAGCTTCAACTCCATCCACATATTTTGGTCTTGAGTTTTCGTCCCAATAACCATTTTGGAGAATTTCGTTTAAATTTTCTATAAAAAACCTGTCTGCTTTAATCATATTTCAAACTATATGCATATTACTAATTTGCCTCATCCTTCAATTTGTCAACTACTAATATAATTTATACGTTGTTTTCAGAACTCTGAATTCTGTACGACGATTTATCTGATTTGCAATTTCCTGTTGTTCAGGTGTTAGTTTCAGTATATAAGTTTCATCCAACACATCATTTACTTTCAGGAAGCTGTATTTTTTAGCCAAATTTGCATCAACTGTAACCGGCTTTTCCTCACCATATCCAACTGAACTCAATCTGTCAGCAGCAATCTTTTTGGAAATCAAATAATCAACAACAGATTTCGCACGTTTCTCCGACAATACTTTATTATCAGGATTACTTCCAACATAATCGGTGTTGGCACTAATCTCTATCGTAATATTCGGGTTATCATTAAGCATTTTCACTAATACTTGTAAACCTGCCTCAGAGGTCAACGTTAAATCCCATTTACCAAATTCATAGAAAATATTCTCAATCTGTATTGGTTTAGAAACTGATGATAATTTAAAATTAACGGTAAAAATTTTACTGCTGTCTAATCCGGAAGAAGATACTGAATTCTTTTGATTCAGATAACCGCGCGCTGAAGCCTGCATAATACAGTCCATATCTTTATCGATTTTAATTCGATACGTTCCGTCTTTTTTTGTTATAATTCTCGTGTTAAGACCACTATTGCTCACCATTCGAATAGTCGCTTCGGGTATTTCAATACCTTTTTCGTCAGTTACTTTTCCCTCAATACTATAAGCTAGTTCAGGTAATTCAAAACTCCATATCGCATCCAATCCTTTGGTTTCATTACGGTTAGAAGAAAAATAACCCTTAGGATATTTTCCATCAAAAGTTATTCCGAAATCATCTGAAGAAGAATTTATGGGCAATCCCATATTTTCAACAATCCAACCTTCCTCTTTTTTTTGTGTTGCTTTATAAATATCTAAACCACCAAAACCTACATGTCCGTTTGATGAAAAATACAAAGTACCATCGGGAGCTACCGTTGGAAACATTTCATCGCCGGGTGTATTGATGGCAGGCCCCAAATTTTCGATATATTTACATTCAGCATTGGCTAAAGTTCCTTTCCAGATATCTTTTCCACCTAGTCCTTTTTTATTATCTGAAACGAAATATAAAGTCAGGCCATCGGGTGAAATAGCCGGATGAGCAACAGAAATCGTACTATCAGCAAAAATTTTAATTTTCTGTGGTTTGCTCCAGGTTCCACCTGCTCGATTTGACATCAAAATTTCAGTACCATGACCATCGGCAGTACTTGATGAACGGGTATAAAACATAATTTTACCATCGGAACTGAATGTGCAAACGCCTTCATCATTTACTGTATTAATCTCTCCTTCAATTGGTTCAGGAGTTTCCCATTTGCCAACAGCATTTTTCCGACTTATAAAAATATCATTGACGGGTAAACCTGTAATTGCACTGTTTTTTTGAACAGTTTTTTTATCCAACGGACGGGTTGAAGTGAATGCAATCATATCAGCTGAAGTACCTACAAATGCTGGACTATAATTTGACGTTCGTCGCTGATTAAAATCAGAAGGACGTTTCACATCGTAATGTGTTTGATTTTTAAGTATTTCAGCAATAGTATTGCATGCTTTCAATCCGTTTAATGCAACTACGTTGTTACTATCGTTTTTTAAATAAAGTTTATAGTTTGCAGCAGCTTCGGGATATTTACCATTTTTATGAAGTACCAAAGCATAATGAAGCAAAAGTGCTGAATCAGCATAATTATACCTCAGTGCATTTTGATAGGACTGCTCAGCCTTTACCTGATTTGTCAAGCGATAACATTCAGCCTGTCGAAACGCAATTTTTCCTTTGAATGCCTTTTCCTTGTATGTCAGATTTGAATAGATTCGTTTATACAAATCGGCTGCAGTAGAGTATTCGCCAATATCATAGCGTTTATCAGCCTTACGGATACGAGCTTTTATGCTACAACCACTCAACAGAATGACAGCTGCAAGAAAGAATAAGACTGATGTTTTTATTCGCATTATTTAATTCTAAAATTGATAATTGAAACTAGTTAGATACAAAATTAGATAAGTTCATGAATAACCAGTCCTGAACGCAATTTTGGTTCAAACCAGGTTGTTTTTGGTGGCATAATGTTTCCTGTATCTGCTATGTCAATCAACTGTTTCATCGAAACCGGATAAAGTGCCAGTGCCACGCGCATTTCGCCACTATCAACACGTTTTTGTAACTCACCCAAACCACGGATTCCGCCTACGAAATCAATACGTTTATCGCTGCGAAGGTCTTTAATACCAAGAACTTCGTCCAGAATCAGATTCGAAGAAATGGTTACATCCAACACGCCAATCGGGTCATTATCGTTGTAAGTTCCGGTCTTAGCTGTAAGCGAATACCATTTGCCCGACATATACAACGCAAAATTGTGCAATTTATTGGGTTTGTAAATATCCGAACCTTTCAATTCAACGCCAAAACTTACCGACAATTTAGCCAGAAACTCTTCGTCAGTCAGCTTATTCAGGTCTTTTACCACCCGGTTATAGTCAATAATGTTCAGCTGATTATCAGGAAAACAAACTGCCATAAAGTAATTGTATTCTTCCGTTCCGGTATGATTTGGATTTTGCTGACGTTTTTCGTTACCCACCAAAGCAGCTGCTGCACTGCGGTGATGTCCGTCGGCAATATAAAGTGATGGAATTCCTGCAAATATCTCTGTAATTCGGGCAATAGTAGCCGTATTGTCGATAATCCAGAAATGATGACCAAAACCATCGCCCGGAGCAACGAAATCATATTCCGGTTTGCCTTTAATTACTTCAGCCACAATCGCATCAAGTTCGTCGTTGTGCGGATAGGCAAAAAATACGGGTTCTATATTGGCATTGTTTACCCGAACATGTTTCATGCGGTCTTCTTCCTTATCGCGGCGGGTCAACTCATGTTTTTTGATGTTTTCATTCAGGTAATCATCAACATTGGCACAAACCACCAACCCGTACTGTGTTTTGCCATTCATGGTTTGAGCATACACATAGTATTTTTCAACTGTATCCTGCGCCAACCAGCCTTCCTTACGGAATTTGGCAAAATTTTCGGCTGCTTTGTCATACACTTTTTCCTCATGCTCATCCGTTCCCGGTTCAAAATCAATTTCAGGTTTGATAATATGATATAACGACATCGGATTTCCTGCCGCTTCGGTACGGGCTTCTTCGGAATTCAATACATCATACGGGCGCGAAGCCACTTTTTCAACAAGATTTTGAGGTGGGCGAATGCCCTTAAAGGGTTTGATAACAGCCATTTTTATATATTTTAAAGTTTTATTTTAAAGCACGCAAAAGTACAAAAAAAAGTTTGTAAAAACTCAGACTTAGTCAAATGAGTTCATAATTTTAGTCAAATTCCACAACAGTAATTCCTGCTCCTCCAAATTGAATATGTTCATCTTTGTAACTCTTCACCCCATGAACTGTTCCAAGATACTGGCGAATCATTTGGCGCAGTGCACCTGTTCCTGTTCCGTGCAAAATACGAACTGAAGACACTCCAACCATTACAGCATCGTCGATAAAATACATAACAGCCTGTAAAGCCTCTTCGCCACGCATACCGCGCACATCAATCTCGGAAGTGAAAGTCAGTTTTCGCTGGCGTACTTCATCGGTTGCTCCATTGCCCAACGATTCGTATTTTTTGGATTCCTTTTTTAATTGTGTGTTGCTAATGGCTTCAAGTTTAGCTAGTTTCACAGTCGATTTCATTTGACCAAACGCGACTATAGCCTGTTTATCCTGAATTTCGATGATTTTTCCGGTAGCCGTTTGTCCTTTCAGGCGAACGTTAGCGCCAACTTCAAAAGCCCCACCTAACCTCCCCAAAGGGGAGGAATCAGAACGTACCACATCATTCTTCCGTTTAAGAGACAGACTATTTTTCAAGTCCCCCTTTGGGGGATTTAGGGGGCTTATCTTCGCCTTGAAATCATCTAACTCTTTTCTTACCGCTTTCGTCTTTTCTTTTTCCGCTTCCGCTTCCTTTATCTGCCGAATGGTATTTTCTATTTTCGCGTTGGCTTCGCTCAATAGGTTTTTAGCTTCATCCTTTGCTTTGTTGGTTATTTCCTTGCGCTGACGGTCAATTCCAACCATTTCGGCTTCGTATTTGGCCAGCGTTTCTTCCAGTTTCTTTTCCTTTTGGCGAATTTGTATACGTTTATTTTCCCAATAGCGTTTATCACGAACAATGTCCTGAAGGTGTTTATCGTAGTCCAAATGCTCAGCTCCAACCTTATTGGCAGCTTCGGCAATCAAATCTTCGGGTAAACCAATTTTGCGGGCAATTTCCACAGCAAACGAACTTCCCGGATTGCCAATGCTGAGTTGAAATAACGGTTGCAAATGCTGACGATCGTACAACATCGCACCATTTACAATACCCACGGCATCTTCGGCATAATGTTTCAGATTGGTGTAGTGCGTGGTTATCACACCAAAAGCCAGATTTCGGTTGAAACGTTCGAGCGTGGCTTCGGCTATTGCTCCACCAATCATCGGTTCAGTTCCTGTTCCAAATTCATCAATCAACAACAGTGTTTTCTCATTGCTGTTCTTGATAAAATATTTCATGTTCAGCAAATGCGAACTGTAGGTAGAAAGGTCATTTTCGATGGATTGTTCATCACCAATATCGATAAAAAGCCGTTCGAAGATTCCGGCACGGCTGCTATCGTGAAGCGGAACCAGCAAACCGCACTGAAGCATGTATTGCAGCAATACCACCGTTTTCAGACAAACGGATTTACCTCCGGCATTGGGGCCCGAAATCAGCAAAATCCGTTGTTTTTCGTTCAACGTAATATCCAGTGGAACTATTGCTTTTCCCTGCTTTTTGAGCGAAAGAAATAAAATAGGATGAATGGCTTTTGCCCATTCCAATTGGCAACATTCGTCAACGCGGGGTTTAATGGCGTTTATTTCCAAACCAAAAAGCGCTTTGGCTCGCAAAAAATCAATTTGTCCGAGGAAATGCTGCGAAGCAAAAATTTCTTCGGTATGCGGACGCACAAAATTGGTGAACTCCACCAAAATTCGAATAATCTCCCTCCGCTCCTCGCCTTCCAGTTCCCGCAGGCGGTTATTAGCTTCCACCACTTGTTGTGGTTCTATAAAAACTGTTTTTCCGGTGGCAGATTCGTCGTGTACAATACCGTTTACTTTCCGTTTAAATGCCGGAGAAACCGGAATCACCAAACGCCCTTCACGCATGGTTGGTGCTACATCTTTCTCCACATAACCATCGGCTTGTGCCTGACGAAGAATGGAATTCAGTGTGCGCGAAATGGAACTCTGCACCTGAAAAATAGCTGAACGAATACGCGCCAACTCGTTCGAGGCATTGTCTTTTACTTTACCAAATTTATTCAGAATACCATCGATGCGGTTAATTATAAGCGGAAATGTTTCAATACCCGTAACCAATTCGTGCAAATGTGGATATACTTCCGCTTCGTGTTTGGTAAGGAAAGCCACCAAACGGCGCACTGCTTCCAATGCTCTATGCAGATTGAATACTTCCAATTCATCTAAAAACAGCCCTTCAATGCGCACTCGCGACAATGCCGGACGCACATCGTAAAAATCACCAATCGGCAATTCATCAGCATCTGTGGTGAGCACACGCAGCATCTCGTCGGTCTGACTAAGCAACTGCATAACCGTTGCATAGTCCGACGAAAACTGAATTTCATCTACTTTTTCTTCGCCCAACGTACTCACACACTTGTCTTTCAACAATTGGCGAATGCTGGTAAAAGCAATTTTTTGTTCGAAATGTATTGGATATAACATGCTTTTATTTGGGGGATGGCGGAATTCCGATTCAGCCTTACAAATTCTTACTGTAGCAGAATCGGAATTCTGCCATCCCTTATTTATTCCCCTTCAGGGCTTAGGGGTAGTTCTTTCATTTCTCTTCGCCTCGTACCAAGTCAAATCCATTCCCAATAATCACTAATTTATTCATAATACCTTATTATAGAGCTTTTAGCTAACTTTTTATTCGTTTATCTTGAACATCAGAAATTTGAGATAACCGTTTAGAAGTTTTTCAAGTGTTTCAGAATTTTGAAGCTCTTGTTTTTTTTCTTTTTGGGAGCTTCAGAAATTTGAAACTGTTGTTTTACTTCTTTTCAACCACATCAATTTTTTGAAGTTATTGAATCTATTCTGATGGTAAGCAACAAAAAATTGATAGTCTTGATTTTGATTAATTCAATCATCTCAACTTTCTGATAGTGTCATTTACTTTTATTTCTCAACCACCAATTATTTGAAATCATTGTTTTTCATAAAAATCTGCGTTCAGGACTTGGAGGTTCTCTCATTTTTCTTCGCTTCATTCCAAATCACATCCATTTCAGCAAGCGTCATTTCTTTAAGGTCTTTGCCAATAGTGATGGTTTTAGATTCCAGGTAGTTGAAGCGACTAATAAACTTGCGGTTGGTGCGTTCCAATGCATTTTCAGGATTAATATCGTAGAGGCGGGCTGCATTTACCAGACTAAACATCAGGTCACCAAATTCGGCTTCCATTTTATCTTTGTCCATGGCGGCAATTTCGGCTTTGAATTCGTTGATTTCCTCCTGCACCTTGTCCCAAACCTGATTACGATGTTCCCAATCAAAACCTACACTCCGGGCTTTATCCTGAATGCGATGCGCTTTTATCAACGCAGGTAATGAGTTTGGCACGCCCGACAACACCGACTTATTTCCACCTTTTTCTTTCAGTTTCAGAGTTTCCCAGTTTTGCATCACGGTTTCGGAATTGTCGGCTGTTACATCGGCAAAAATATGCGGATGACGGTAAATCAGCTTTTCGCATAAACCCTTGCAGACATCGTATATGTCGAAATCGAATGTTTCACTACCCATTTCGGCATAAAATACAATATGAAGTAATATGTCGCCCAGTTCTTTTCGAATTTCCTTTTTATCATCACGAATAATGGCATCGGCCAGTTCGTAGGTTTCTTCAATGGTAAGTGTTCGCAGGCTTTCAAAAGTTTGCTCTTTATCCCACGGGCATTTGGCTCGCAGATCTGTCATTATTTCGAGAAGTCGGTCAAATTGCTCCAGTTTTTCTTGTTTCGAATGCATTCTTTTTACTTTAAATCCAGGTAAAAAACTTTATTTTCTGCAAAGGTAATCATTTTTCAATTTTGTAATGAATGGTTGAATTTCAATCATAAACAATCTTTATTATATTCAACCATTGATTTAACGTAAAATAGTTTGAAAAGTTAACTACAACCAATATATTTGCATAAATATAAAATAAACAATTAAAATTCAATTTTCTGTTTTTAATTTACTCAAAATGAAGAAAATAGTTGATATTAGTCGTTTGGAATTCTGTTACAAAAAGCAAGAAAAATTATTGACAAACTTTAATTTAAAGCTTTATACAGGTAGTATTAATGGGTTATTAGGAAAAAATGGAGAAGGCAAAACCACTTTATTGAAATTAATTTCCGGATTACTATTTCCAATTAAAGGAGACATCATTGTAAATGGATTTATAGCTAAACAGAGAAATCCAATAATGTTGCATGATGTATTCATGTTGCCCGAAGAAATTTATGAGACCAGCCTGAGCATTAAAATGTATAATGATATATATATTCCATTCTATCCCGATTTCAGTGCCACGAAATTTCACAAATACCTGAATGAGTTTAATATTGACATTGGAATATCCAGCATAAGCAACTTATCTCATGGACAAAAAAAGAAATTTTTCATCGCATTTGGTTTGGCTACCAATGCTAAGCTAATATTATTAGACGAACCAACCAATGGCTTAGATATTCCATCCAAAAGACAGTTCAGAATAATGATGGCTGATGCTATTAATGATAAATGTTGTATTGTTATTTCCACACATCAAGTGATTGATTTAGAAGATATTGTTGACAATGTAATTATGTTGGAAAAACATGAAATTATATTCAACCAAACAAAGGAAACTATATGTAATAAACTCATTTTTAAATCGTCAGAAAATAAAGAATTAAATAATGACATAATTTATTCTGAACTAACAACTGATGGTTACCAACAATTAGTAGAAAACAAAACTGGTGAAAAAAGCAAAATAGATTTAGAATTACTTTTTAATGCTGTAATTACCGATCATCACAGAATCAAAAATTTATTTAATTCTTAATTTCAGAGCATTATGAATATAGATTTTAGTTTAAGAAGAGTTGGATTATTGCTGAAACGTTACTTTTTTGAGAACCTATACCGTGAAATTATGTTCTGGTGTATCATAACGTTTACTTTTACAGTATTAGATAATCGTGTTTTTGTTCTGCTTGTTATGTTTGTAAGCGGTTTAATTTATTCAATCCGTCTTCAAAAAGAACTGATGAAAGGTTCCAACGGGATGCACTATTTCCTTATTCCGGCTACACACTCAGAAAAACTTGCCTCTACAATAATTTTAAACACATTATACCATTTTGGAATGACATTTCTATCATACACTATTGGTAATCTTCTTGTTATTCTGACATATCAATTTATTCTGAAAATTCCAGTGCCGGTGAATTGGGATTTATTTCAAAACACTACATTAGTTAATTCCAATGGCTTCTTTCAACCGGAAATAAAAAATGTTTTTTGGTCGGTATTTGGATTATTTGCTTTCTCTCAATCCTTATTTATGCTTGGGTCACTCTATTTTGATAAAAATGTAGTTACTAAAACAATATTCAGTATATTGGGTATAGGGTTGGGGTTACTCTTGCTACAACTTCTCATATTTAAAACCTATTGGGATGTGAAATATCTGTCAAATGCCATATTCCCAATGTTTGTGGTGGTTTCCGACTCTACAATTCCCGGTATTTTTAAAACAACATTCCTTGTTGCAAGCTATCTTTTTACTCCGTTTTTGTGGCTGGTAAGTTATTATCGTTTGTGCGAGAAAGAGGTTTGATACTATTATTCTAATACAACTTATTACGAATGAAAAAAGGAGAACGAATATACAAAGCAATAATCGTGATACTGATTGTTGGAATTGGATTAATAAATAATATAAATAAGACTACTGGTAATTACTATTGCTATACACCATTTCATCTCGAAATAACCAATCAAACTCAAAGAAATGATTCAGTTAAAACAAATGAAAGCCGCCTTTATATCCTTACAAAAAAAATTATAGACACTGGTATTAAATATTTAATTCCCTGATTATGAAAACAAGTAACAAATTGCTTTTAGGTTTTATTATATTTGTAGTACTAGGTATCCTTATAGTAAATGTCGTTTATAAATCGAAGTTGGAATCCAAACAAAAAAATAGTATTGAAGTTGTTACTACCAACGACAGTATTTCCAATGCTCAGGATAGTGTGGCAAAGGAAAATGCAATAGATAATCAGTAAATTCATACTTTGAAGATAAATAACAACTCAACGATCCAACTTCATTGAAAAATATCAAGATACATACTTTTATGCATGTCCCTTTCGAGGGATTAGGTTGCATTGAAAACTGGATTTCAATGCATAATTACACGCTAAGGGCTTGTGAAAATATAATCTGAACATTTATCAATTCATTGCCTCTTAGA
>JBAXMR010000100.1:0-19024 GCA_037134195.1 Paludibacter sp.
TAAAAGCTTCTTCTACAGCATTAAATCTTAATGATGACATAATTACTTTTTTGAGTGTTGTTTATTAATTTATTTGTTTTTGTTTCTTGAATTTGAGTTTACTTTTTGATATTAAATCCATGCAAAAATAATAAAACAGATACATAATATTTATGGAAATGTTTTCTTTGTGGAAAAAAATCAACAATGGTTTTAAATAGATAGAATAAGTGTATTTATAATTTTAAAATGAAATATATTTATATTGTTTTCTTTCGATTTTATTAATTTGATAAGAAAATCAATACTAATAAAAATGAACAAAAAATGGCTTTTATTTAAATGCTGTTAATCGAAAATTGTATAGGCTGTTTCACCGTGTTGAGTTTCGTCCAATCCGATGGCTTCATGTATATCATTTGCACGAACTCCAATCCATTTTTCGGTAAGTTTAAATAAACCAAAAGTGCCTATTCCCGAGAATAAAATTGTAACACCAGCTGCCAGAAGTTGAATCCATAACTGATGCCAATTGCCAAAAGCAGCACCACTATATGCAGCCTGAACCAGTGGAGTTGCCAAAATTCCGGTCATTATTGTGCCTATCAAACCCCCAATTCCATGAACTCCAAATGCATCAAGTGAGTCATCGTAACCAAATTTTGGCTTTACATAAGCCACCATGCAAAAGCATATTAATGACGAAATAACACCAATAATCAACGCTCCGTTAATATCAACAAAACCAGCTGCAGGCGTTATAGTTGCCAAACCGGCAATTGCTCCAGTGCTGATACCTACTACGGTTGGGCGTTTGTCAATAATCCAATCGAGAAGCACCCATGTAAGTGCTGCAGTTGCACCGGCAATGTGGGTAACAAGCATTGCATTTCCGGCAAGTCCATCGGCTGCAAGTCCACTGCCAGCATTAAATCCAAACCAACCAACCCAGAGCATTCCGGCACCGATTGCCACATAGGTAATATTGTGTGCAGGTATAGCATGACCTTTATAATCACGGCGTTTGCCAAGCATAATTGCAGTAACAATGGCGGCTACACCTGCATTGATGTGAACAACGATACCACCGGCAAAATCGAGTGCGCCAAGTTTGTATAACCAACCATCAGTTGACCACATCCAGTGTGTTACAGGATTATAGATAAAAACTGCCCACAGAATTGAGAAAATCAGAAATCCTTTAAAGTGAATACGCTCAGCATACGCACCAATAATAAGTGCCGGTGTAATTACAGCAAACATACATTGATATGTTATGAAAACAACATGAGGAATTGTTCCTGTGGCTTTTCCATCCATCCCGATTTGTGAGTGTGAAATGAAGTAAGGACTTAAATCACTGATTTTTATGTTGTGAAGAAATGCCCAGTCAAATCCACCTATAAAAGGTTTTAATGCTTCAATAGAGTTGCTTCCAAATGCATTACTATAGCCGAATATAACCCATTCAATACTAATTGCTGCTACCAATATAAATACCTGCATAAATACGTTTAACACGTTTTTGCGTCGAACTAAACCACCATAAAATAAGGCTAATCCGGGAATGGACATGAATAGAACCAAGGCTGTAGCTACAATAATCCAGGCCGTATCACCTGCATCAACTTTTGGTGCTGTCGCAACCGCTGTTCCGACAGTTTGTGCATTAACTGCTGAGCCGAATGCTGTGCAAAGGGCTAAAAGAGAAACGATATATTTTTTCATTTAATTGTTTCAAATCTAAATTATTACAAGATGGTTATTTATTGTATAATGAGTCAGGTCCCGATTCTTTGGTGCGAATACGGAAAGTTTCCTGAATATCGGAAACAAAGACTTTTCCATCGCCGGTTTCACCTGTCCATGCCGAGTTTAAAATGGCATTAACAGTTCTTTCCATGTTGATGTCTCTGACTACAATCGAAATCATTCGGCGTTGAATGTACCCCGATCTAAATACCTGACCACGAACTACTTGTTCTTCGGTCGATTTACCCAATCCTGTAATGTCCCAATAAGAGAACCACTCGATGCCAACATCATACAATGCCTGCTTGACATCCTCAAATTTAGATTTGCGAATAATCGCTTCGATTTTTTTCATTTAATCTGTCTTTTAGTTTTATTGTTTTGTAGAAATAAATTACGAATAATAATGTAATTTAGTCAGATTTTAGCAAATTGTAACTGAAAATAGAAAGATTCTGACTTTTTGAAAATTTGCGCAAAAATACAATAAATTTTGATTTGCTCAAAACAGATTGACAGGTATTGATAAAATCTTGTGGAAAATGGATTTAATTCTGTTTGTAACTGCTACTAAATTACGAAAAAAATTCAAATTATAATACCATTATAATACAAACAGACCATTTCTCACGAAATAGTCTGTCTAAAACAATAAAACTAAAAAAACACACGATTAATTCCAAAAGAACTAATCGTGATTTTTGGTTGATAATATTTAATCAAATGTTGTATATGCTGTTTCACCATGTTGTGACTCATCAAGACCAAGAGCCTCTTGTTTGTCAGTGACACGAACACCAATCCATTTGTCGGTAAGTTTGAACAGTAAAAAAGTTCCGATACCCGAGAAAACAATGGTTGTACCCACTGCCAGAAATTGTACCCAAAGTTGATGCCAATTTCCGAATATTGCACCGCTGTAAGCTGACTGAACAAGCGGTGTTGCTAAAACTCCTGTAAGGATAGCCCCAAGAATACCGCCAATTCCGTGAACCCCAAATGCATCAAGTGAATCATCGTAACCAAGTTTTGGTTTAACATAAGCCACCATGCAGAAACATACCAATGATACAGCGATTCCAATAATAAGTGCTCCGCCAACTCCTACAAAACCTGCAGCAGGTGTAATAGCTACCAAACCGCCAACTGCTCCGGTACTGATTCCTACAACGGTTGGACGATGATCGATAATCCAGTCGAGTAATGCCCAGGTAATTGCAGCAGCGGCTGCAGCTATATGTGTTACCATCAGTGCGTTGGCTGCCAAACCATCGGCGGCTAAACCGCTTCCTGCATTGAAACCAAACCAACCAACCCAAAGTAAACCTGCTCCCATTACAACATAAGTAATATTATGAGGAGGCAGTGCGTGGTCTTTGTAATCACGACGTTTTCCAAGCATAATTGCAGTAACAATTGCTGCAATACCTGCATTGATATGTACTACAGTTCCACCTGCAAAGTCAAGTGCACCAAGTTTGAATAACCAACCATCAGCCGACCAAACCCAATGGGCAACCGGATTGTAAATTAATAATGACCATAAGATTGAGAAAACTACAAAACCTTTAAAGTTGATGCGTTCTGCAAATGCACCGATAATCAAAGCAGGTGTAATAACAGCAAACATACATTGGAACATGATAAAAATAATATGTGGAATTGTTCCAACTTGTGTTCCATTTGCTGCAAGTTGTGAATGTGAAATAAAATAAGGACTTAAATCACTGACTTTAATATTGCTCAGAAATGCCCAATCGAAACCGCCAATAAATGGCTTGAGAAAATCGATTGAGTTTGAGCCAAAAGCATTGCTATAACCAACAATTACCCATTCGATAGTTATTACTCCAACAAGGAAAAATACCTGCATAAAAACGTTCAAAACGTTTTTACGACGAACCAGACCACCATAAAATAAAGCCAATCCGGGAATTGACATTAAAAGTACAAATGCAGTAGCAACAATCATCCATGCAGTGTCGCCGGCATCAACTTTTGGAGCTGCTGAGGTTTGAGCAGAAAGTGTAGTGCTGAAAATTCCAAGTAGTGTTACTATGGATAAAATATATTTTTTCATTTTAATTTCTTACTTTTTAGTTTTATGTTTTGGTTTATTTGTTGAAAAGTGCGTCAGGTCCCGATTCTTTGGTACGAATTCGGAAAGATTCCTGTATATCGGAAACAAAAAGTTTTCCATCCCCTGTTTCGCCAGTCCATGCCGAATTCATAATTGCATTAACGGTTTTTTCTACATTAATATCTCTGACCACAATCGAAATCATTCGTCTTTGAATGTATCCCGACATAAATACCTGACCGCGAACTACTTGTTCTTCAGTCGATTTGCCTAATCCTGTAATGTCCCAGTAAGAGAACCATTCGATGCCGGCTTCGTCAAGTGCCTGCTTAACATCTTCAAATTTTGATTTACGAATAATCGCTTCAATTTTTTTCATTTTGTTGTTTTATAGTTTGTTTGTTTCAAATTATTTGTATATTATGATATTGTTTCGATTGAAAATAAATCTTAGTAATGCAAAAAACTACATTTATGTAGCATATTGATAAAAACGGTGCAAAAGTATGATATTTTTTTATTTATACAAACACTTTGATAATAATTTTATCAAAATAATAGAATAATGATACATTATTTTGAAATATTAAACCAAAAAGTGAAATAATTCCTCGAAAAATAAGAATACTAGTAGTCAAATCAAAAAAAGAGGCAGACCATTTCTCACGAAGTAGTATGCCCGAAACAATAAAACTAAAACACGATTTATTCTAAAACTAGATTCACCGTGTATTATAAATATTTTTATGAAAATGAGTTTGAGTAAAAACCCAAACTCATTTGTATTTTTTTATATTATCTTGAAAGTGGAGTTTCTGCATTTTTATCAAGTTTGATACCTGAATATCCTTCAACACCCATTTCAGGTACGTCTAGACCCATAAGTTCAACTTCGGGTTTTACGCGGTTACCAATAATCAAATCAAGTACTTTGAAAACTAACCATCCGGAAAGGCCTACAAAGATTATGTTAGTTGATACGCCAATCAGTTCTGCCCAGAATTGACTCATGCCACCACCGTAGAAAAGGCCCTTAACATTTCCGGCAACACCATTGAGACCATCACCGTAAGTGCCATCAGCAAATAAACCTAAGGCAAGACAGCCCCAAATACCGTTAGCACCGTGCACAGCTACTGCACCAACAGGGTCATCTATTTTGAGTTTTCTTTCAACAAAAATGGCAACTTCAACAACTACGATTCCTGAAATTAATCCAATCATTAACCCACCAAAAGGTGAAACAAAGGCACAAGGAGCTGTAATAGCAACTAATCCGGCTAACAAACCGTTACACATCATACTGACATCCGGTTTTTTGCTTCTTACAAACCACATCCAAAGTGTTGCTGTTAAAGCTCCGCCGCACGATGCAATCATAGTGTTGAAAGCTACAACTGTAAATCTTAGATCAGTTCCGGCAAGTGTTGAACCTGAGTTAAAACCAAACCAACCAAAAGCCAAAACGAGTGTTCCAAGTACTGCCATAGGGATATTATGTCCCGGAATAGCGTTTGGTGAACCATCGCGATTGAATTTTCCAATACGGGCTCCAATCATTTTGGCACCCACAAATGCTAAAACACCACCGGTTAAGTGAACTACTGAAGAACCTGCAAAGTCAACATGACCGTGACCCAAACCGAAATTGGTTCCAAGTGTAGCTAACCAACCGCCTCCCCAAACCCAGTTTCCGAAAATTGGATAAATCAATCCACCAACTATGAATCCAAAAACTGCAAACGATGCAAATTTCCAACGTTCAGCCATTGCACCTGTAGGAATTGTTGCGGCTGCATCCATAAATACAACCTGGAATACGAAGAAACCAAGAACAGCTACGTCAGTTAAACCATTCATGAAGAAACCTTTAGTTCCAAAAAGTCCAAATACATGACCAAAAAGATTTACAGTAACTTCCTGATTTAATCCGTCATATCCGCCCAATGTTCCAAGTGCGCCAACGCCACCAAACATTATGGCAAAACCACAAGCATAAAAAGCAAGCATACCAGCCGGATATACGAAAAGGTTCATGGCCATGGTGTGGGAAACGTTTTTGGCTCGTGTAAAACCTGTTTCAACCAAGGCAAATCCGGCTTGCATAAAGAATACCAGAAATCCGCAAAGCAATAGCCATACTAAATTGGTAGCAACTTTTGTGTGACCAACTTCTGCACCAAGTTCTTCCATGGTTGGTTGACCTGCTGTTTTTGCTGTAACATTTGTGATAGTGCCGGTTGCAGCACCGTTTGCGTCTGCTGCTTTTTCAGCATGCACATAACTAAACATTGTAGTTGTCAGGGCGATTAACGCCAGTATAATATATTTTTTCATACCTGTTTTGTGTAAATTTTTATTTATTTGTTGTCTTTGTTATATAATGAAGAGTCTCCTTTTTCGTCGTTGCGAATTCTGTAGGATTCATCTATTGGTGAAACGAAAATTTTTCCGTCACCAATTACACCGGTTTTAGCCGATTTAAGAATTGCCTGAACGGTCTTTTCTACATTTACGTCGCGTACTACAATTGTCAGTAATTGACGGGGTATGTAACTGGTGTCGTACACAGTGCCACGATAGGTGTGTTCCGCTTTTTCAATTTCGTTCCCAACTCCAGTGGCATCCCAATAAGAGAAAAATTCAATGCCAGCTTCCTGAAGGGCTTCCTTTACTTCCATGAATTTGGAAGTACGAATAATTGCTTCAATTTTCTTCATGATTTTTGTTGTTTAATAATTTGTATTGTTATTGTGTAATATTGAATACTTAATGTTTGTATTTTGTTTGTATTTATATAGATATGTTTTCGTATTCAAATAATTTATGTCATAATGAAATCGGCACAAAAGTACAGTAATATTTTTATTGTACAAAACAAAAAGGTAGGAAAAAATCATAAAAAGATACAAAAAGGTATCAATATAGTTGAAAATATATCATAATACGCATTATTATTAGATTAATAGTAACATAAATCAATTTGTGTATTTTGTTGTTCGTTCCTTTGATTAATTAGGATTAAAAAAAGAGGCAGACTATTTCTCACGAAGTAGCCTGCCTGAAACAATAAAACTAAAAAACACACGATTAGTTCTAAATAGTTTCACCGTGTTTTGAAAAGTGCAGACCTATCGATCTGCACTTTATGTTAGTTTCTTGAATTATGGATTTCTTTTATTTTACATATAAAGATTCGTCACCTTTTTCTCTTGTTCGTATTCTGTATGATTCGTCAATGGTTGAAACGAATAATTTTCCATCTCCAACTTCACCTGTGTAAGCTGTATCTAACAGACAATCAATAGTTTTTTGTAAATTTATGTCACGTACAACTATTGATAAAGTGAGGCGAGATATATTGGAAGTGTCGGTTGAACCGCGAAATACATTTTTTTCTTTTCTCTCGTTTCCAACACCGTAGGTTTCGGAATATGTAAAGAAATCAATATCAATTGAATGTAACGCATCTTTAACGTCTTCAAATTTGGAGCGTCTGATAATTGCTTCTATCTTTTTCATAATGTTTTATGTTTTTAATTGTTTTATTTTTCTGATTTTATTGTAAAGTTACTGAAATTGAACGATAAAGCAGCTACTTTATTAAAAATATACAGGTTAATAACATTGCTGCTTTTCGTTTTATTCAATACTTTTTAGTTGTTATAAGCTTCAGCTCCGTGTTCAAATACATCGATACCACCGAATGCTGTTTCACCCTTAGCTTCAACACGTAATTTGAACGGATAAGGCAATTTACTTACAATAAACATAACTGTAAATGAAAGAATCAAAGTTGCAGCTGTGATTGTTAGGCTGCCAATTGCCTGTGCTTTTAATACATCCCATCCTCCTCCGTAGAAAAGACCTTTTACAATCATTGCTGGTGAGTTGTCTGGACCTAATGGACCCGTACATCCGTATTCGCCACTGGCAAACAGGCCAAGTGATAAAGTTCCCCATATTCCTGCAAAACCATGTACAGAAACTGCACCAACGGGATCATCAATACGAAGGTACTCCATTAAATAAATCCCTCCAAAAACAACCAATCCGGCTATCATACCAATTATTACAGCTCCAAAAGGTGAAACCCAATAACAAGGTGCGGTAATGGCCACCAATCCGGCTAACATGCCATTTAGTGCAAAACCTGTATCAAATTTTCCTTTAAAAGGTCCAATCCATAAAGCGCATAGCATGGCAGCTAAAGAGCCTGTACAGGCGGCGATGGTGGTGTTGGCAGCAATACGTCCAATTCCAATATAATCCATTCCAGAAAGTGTACTACCAGGGTTAAAACCGTACCATCCAAACCACAATAAGAATGCTCCGATTGTTGCCAGTGGTAAGCTGTGAGCTGCAGGAAGACCGCCTCGTTTTTTGTCGTCACGTAAGAATATGCGTCCGATACGTGGTCCTAATACAATTGCTCCGGCCAGTGAAACCATACCACCAATGGTGTGAACTACTGAAGAACCTGCAAAATCGCGGAAAGGTTGTCCTAATGTTGGTAAGAAATGTCCCGGAGTTCCCATTAATGCTAAGAATCCGTCTGGTCCCCATGCCCAGTGTCCAACGATTGGATAAATAATTGCAGTTACAAAAATACTGTAGATAATATCACCACGGAAACTGGTACGTCCAATCATTGCACCTGAAGTAATAGTTGATGCAGTATCAGCGAATGCAAATTGGAAAATCCAGTGTGCCAAAAGTGCTACGCCTGTTGATCCGTAAGTTGCAGGAGCATCTTGCAGGAAGAAGTATTGTGATCCAATAAATCCATTACCAGCTCCAAACATAAATGCATAACCTATTGCCCAGAATGAAATACCGCAAATAGCTGTGTCAAGCACACATTCTACCAATATATTTACAGTTTCACGTTTTCTTGCAAAACCTGCTTCAAGCATAACAAAACCAGCTTGCATACCAAAAACTAAAAATGCAGCTACAAGAGTCCAAATTGTGTTTATTGAATTAATTACTGTAGTTTCATGAGCAGTATAAGTATCTGCAGCATGAGCCGGAGTTCCTGATATTAAACCAGGAAGGATAACTATTGCAGCTATTACTGCAAGTAAACCTAACATTTTACCTCCAATAAGTGCGGCAAAAAGTTTCCAATCTTTTGGTTTTGATAAGTTCTCTATTATTCTGGAGAAATATCCACCCCTTCTGGGGAGTGCTAATGTTTTACTCATAATGTTCTAATTTAAATTGTTGTGTTTATTATTTTATTATTTCTTGTAATACCTTTAAAAAACTAATACCTTTATATTATAATGTAATACCTGCTACAAAGAATGCACCACCTGAGTAAGGATTTGCACCTAAAATACCGTACACTGGTAAGCTGAATTTGTCTGTAATAGCTATTGATTTACTTACTTTAATACCTACGTTAGTAAGACCGGCACCTGTTGTAGCATACGCATTGCTTTCGCCCAATACTCCACCTGCAAAAACTTTTACTAAAGGAGTAACCTGATAACCCAATTCAATATAGGTTGATAAAGCTGCTTTTGTTGCATCAGAAGGTTTTTTGTCAGCACCTGCAAACATTGTGTTGATAGAAGCACTGATTGGGAATTTTTCCGGTCCAGTATAAGCAAGCGTTGCTTCGTATATGTGATCGGTTGTAGCACTATAATCAAAATATCCTTTAGTGCTTGTAAAACCCCAGTTGTAATCGGTAATTGTTACTGCTAATGCAGGGGAAATAGTGTAAGTTGCATAAAGGTCTACTTCTTTAACACCTCCTGTAAAACTTGCCGATGACCATGAACCGAGGGTTAATCCTCCAATTGTATAAGATACATACGGTTGGATGTTTGGAGTTCCTTTAGGGAAAGTTCCATCTTGTGGTACTCCACGCCATACATACGAGCTTACTAAGTCTGCTCCGGTTGCGAACTGTGCTTTTGCACTTGTAACTGTGAAAACTGCAATTGCTAAAATTGCTACTAATCTAATCTTTCTCATAACTTGTAAAATTTAAATGATGTTTAATAATAAATTGTTTCTGTTTTAATTTGACAATTGTCAAGCGTATATTTGTAAAAGCTGACATATTGTTTTTAATACGCTGCAAAAATAATCAAAATGATATTGTCAAGCATTAAATACTATCAAAATAAAATGAAATATTTTGGTATTCTTTTAAATTGAAACTATTAATCGTGATATACTTTCAATATGAATATAAATATATTGAAATGATTACATATTGCTATATTGAAATATAATTTATTGGTTGTAAAAATAGAGTAGAGTTATGTATTTTCATGTTAAAACCGGGGATTTCTATAAATTATTTGAGGTATTTATGCTGAAAAACATAATTATCGATGAATTTTGAAAAAGTTATACCTGAATATTATTTAGTTTTTCCCAAAATTGTCACTTTTTTTAAATAAAATGGAATAACATGGTACTATCCTGATTCTGTCATTATAAAATCTTTATATTACTACCCACACATTAAATATTTTCCATATAACATTCCCTGTAATTTTGCAGCGTGATAAGTTCATTGAATTAACTGACATAAATTTGGTTCAGTCATTCATTGAATAATACAAATTTAAACAAAAAAGTTATGAAAACAATAATTGAACTTTCGATGGAATTAAGTGGAGGAGTAGTTCTCCTGTTTGTTCTTGCAAGACAGTTTGCGAGATTAAGTCGCAACGACGAATTTTTTAAAGATACTTTCTTTGAAGACGAAAATGAAAATCTCAGGGATGAAAACAGCAACGATTTTATACACCATGTTTCAATTTAAAAATATACTAATATGGAAACAAAACTTTTAATGGTAACAACCACCGAAATGAGTACCCCGACCGGGTATATCATTGGAGCAATTATAGCATTGGCTATACTTGGTTATTTAATTTATTCACTGATTAAACCTGAAAAATTCTGACATCAAATCATTCTCTTAATACTTTAAACGTATGTTCACAACTTTTGATTTTTTACAAATTGTTATTTTCGTCGGATTACTGATAGGATTAACGCCCATTATGGGAAATTTCATGTACAAGGTGTTTACCGGCGAAAAACACCTGATGTCGGCACCATTGGGCTGGCTCGAACGATTGACCTATAAACTTGTAGGTGTTGACTCTTCCGAAGAAACAAACTGGAAAAAGTATGCTCTCGGATTGGTGCTATTCAATTTAATCGGATTTCTGTTTGTGTTTGTATTGCAATTAACGCAAGCTTTTTTACCAATGAATCCGGCTCAACTGGCTAATGTGTCGTGGCATTCGGCATTCAACACTGCGGTAAGTTTTATGACCAACACCAACTGGCAGGGCTACGCAGGAGAAACCACTTTGAGTTATCTGGTTCAAATGCTTGCCTTAACCGTTCAGAACTTTGTGAGTGCAGCCACCGGAATAGCTATATTGTTGGCACTAACCAAAGGACTTTCGCGCAAGACGACTGACAAACTTGGTAATTTTTGGGTAGATTTAACTCGTTCTACAGTGTATGTGCTTTTACCGCTTTCCATTGTATTTGCCGTTTTCCTGGTTGGGCAAGGTGTTATTCAAAATTTCGATACTTATCAAACAGCCCATACACTTCAAGGAACAACACAAGTAATTCCAATGGGTCCGGTAGCATCTCAGGAAGCCATCAAGCAACTTGGAACAAATGGTGGTGGTTTCTTCAATGCCAATAGTGCGCATCCATTTGAAAATCCCACTCCGCTTAGTAATCTGCTTGAAATGTTGGCAATCCTATTGATTCCTGCCGGATTGACTTTTACTTATGGCAAAATGGTGGGTTCAAAAAAACAGGGTTGGACTATTTTTATTGTAATGCTTATCCTGTTGCTTAGCGGTTTAGCCATTTCGTTGTATGGTGAATATTCAGCCAATCCAATTCTCGGTCATTCGGCACTAATGGAAGGAAAAGAAACCCGCTTCGGAATAACCAACAGTGTGCTTTGGTCAACTTCCACTTCGGCGGCATCCAATGGTTCTGTAAACGCCATGCACGATAGTTTATCGCCACTGGCAGGAATGGTTGCCATGATTAATATTATGCTGGGTGAAATCATCTTTGGTGGCGTAGGTGCGGGCATTTATGGCATGATTGTATTTATTATACTCACCGTATTTATTGCCGGATTGATGGTGGGTCGATCTCCGGAATATCTCGGCAAGAAAGTGGAAGCATTTGAAGTTACGATGGCAATTATTGCTAATCTGGCCACCTCGTTCGTTATCCTGCTTTTTACGGCATGGGCGGCGGTAAGCACGCTCGGTTTATCCAGCCTGAACAATGTCGGTCCACATGGATTTTCGGAGATTTTGTATGCTTTCAGTTCTGCAGCCGGAAACAATGGTAGTGCATTTGCCGGACTCAATGCCAATACGGTATTTTACAATGTGCTTCTTGGTTTGGGAATGTTGATTGGACGTTTCGGAGTGATAATCCCGATTCTGGCCATTGCCGGAAGTATGGCAAAAAAGAAAATTACACCACCATCAACAGGAACTTTTCAAACTGATAACTGGCTGTTCGTTATGTTATTAATCGGCGTAATCATTATTGTCGGAGGTTTGACCTATTTCCCTGCTTTATCTTTCGGACCAATTGTGGAACATTTATTAATGAATAACGGAATTACATTTTAATCATTTAGCATCATGTCAACAAAATCAAATAAAAGTATCTTTAATAAGAAACTACTTGCACGGGCTGCACAAGACAGCGTAATAAAATTAAATCCTGCCGTTCTGATAAAAAATCCGGTTATTTTTATAGTTGCTATTGGAGCGGTTCTGACAACCATTATTGTTTTTATCGGAATTTTTCAGGGAGGGTATTCGTCTTTCAATTTGCAAATTGCTATTTGGCTGTGGTTTACAGTACTTTTTGCCAATTTTTCGGAAGCAATAGCCGAAGGACGTGGAAAGGCACAAGCCGAAAGTTTGCGTAAAAACCGTACACAGACCGTTGCCCGTAAAATGGTTGGCGACAAAGAAACAGAAGTGTTGGCTCCCAGCTTACGCAAAGGCGACATTGTGGTTTGCGAAGTGAATGATATAATCCCCTCGGATGGCGAAGTAATTGAAGGAATTGCCAGTGTGGACGAATCAGCCATAACGGGCGAATCGGCTCCGGTAATTCGCGAAAGTGGTGGCGACCGCTCGGCTGTAACCGGTGGTACCAAAGTATTGAGCGACCGTATTCTCATTCGTATTTCTGCTGATGCCGGTGATACGTTTATCGACCGTATGATTGCTCTGGTAGAAGGTGCCAAACGTCAGAAGACTCCTAACGAAATTGCCTTAACTATCCTACTTTCAGGTTTGACTATTATTTTCCTTTTGGCAGTGGTTACTCTTCCGGCATTTTTCGGATACAGTTTAAATGCTTCGGGAATCCCACAATCTCACAATTTATCCATTCCTGTGCTTATTGCCCTGTTGGTTTGTTTAATTCCAACAACGATTGGCGGTTTGTTGAGTGCTATCGGTATCAGCGGTATGGACAGATTGATTCAACGAAACGTAATAGCAACAAGCGGTCGTGCCATTGAAGCTGCCGGTGATGTGGACGTGCTTTTGCTCGACAAAACAGGAACAATCACGCTCGGAAACCGTATGGCAACTGACTTTGTTCCGGCCGAAAATGTAACGGTGGAAGAACTCGCCGATGCCGCTCAACTTTCGTCACTTTCTGATGAAACACCCGAAGGACGTTCGATTGTTATATTGGCAAAAGAAAAATTCAATATTCGTGGACGTGATATTTCTAATTTACATGCCACATTTATTCCTTTCACCGCACAATCTCGCATGAGCGGGGTGGATTTGAAAACGCCCGAAGGAAAAGTGCATCAGATTCGCAAAGGTTCGTCGCAAGCTATTCAGGCTTTTATTGAAGAAAACAACGGAGTTTTCTCTCAAAAAGTAATTGATACGGTATCAGATTTGGCACGTCAGGGTGCAACACCATTGGTAGTGGCCGAAGACAATAAAGTATTAGGTGTAATTCACCTGAAAGATATTGTAAAAGGTGGTATCAAACAACGTTTCGCCGAACTTCGTCAAATGGGAATTCGTACCGTAATGATTACCGGAGATAACTCGTTAACCGCTGCAGCTATTGCTGCAGAAGCAGGTGTAGATGATTTTATGGCAGAAGCCACACCCGAAGATAAATTGCGTAGAATTCGTGAAGAACAGGAAAAAGGACATTTGGTTGGAATGATTGGAGATGGCACAAACGATGCGCCTGCTTTGGCGCAAGCAGATGTTGGTATCGCTATGAATTCTGGAACACAAGCTGCCCGCGAAGCCGGTAACATGGTGGATTTGGACAGTAACCCAACTAAATTGATTGAAGTGGTGGAAGTGGGTAAACAGCTGTTGATGACCCGTGGTGCTTTGACCACCTTCAGTATTGCTAACGACGTGGCTAAGTACTTCGCCATTATTCCGGCAATCTCCATCGCATTGTATGCCGGAAGTAACGGACAAGGACCATTGTCGGCACTGAACATTATGAATCTTGGTTCGCCTGAGAGCGCCATTTTAAGTGCCATTATTTTCAATGCACTAATTATAATTGCACTCATTCCGTTGGCACTAAAAGGAGTAACTTATAAGCCAATTTCAGCCAATAGAGCACTGACAAAAAACCTGCTGATTTATGGATTTGGTGGTTTAGTAGCACCATTTATCGGAATCAAAATTATTGATATGCTTATTAATCTATAGAAGCCCCCTGAATCCCCCGAAGGGGGACTTAAAGAGTGTAACTTCAGATAAATCTAACCAGTACTTATAAATTAATTAGAATACGTCTTCAAGTCCCCCTTCGGGGGATTTAGGGGGCTAACAATTTAAAATAATAAACAAATATGAAACAGACAAAAAATACATTTCAATCCGTTGAAATTGAAACTAAAAACACTCTTACTCCCCCTTCGGGGGTTGGGGGGCAATTAGGCATAGCACTCAAGATTTTCCTGGTTTTTACCGTTCTTACTGGGATTGTATATCCGCTTTTAGTAACCGGAATTGCACAAGTTGTTTTTCCGCATCAAGCAAATGGTAGCCTGATTTTAAAAGACAATAAAATAATTGGAAGTGAACTGATTGGACAACAATCTGACAGTACTATTTATTTTACTTCTCGTCCTTCGGCAATTGGAAATAATCCATTACCTTCGGGCGGTAGTAATTACGGTTTGACCAGTGCAAAACTGAAAGCTCAGTTTATTGAACGGAAAAATAAATTTATAGCTTTCAATCAACTGGATAAAAAAGCGGAAGTACCTGCCGATATGCTTTTCGCTTCGGCAAGTGGTCTCGATCCACATATTTCGCCGGAAGCAGCCAAACTGCAAATCAAAAGAGTTGCATCAGTACGGCATTTTACGAATATACAAAAAGAGAAGTTGAAAGCGCTTGTTGATAAAACGATTGAAACTCCGCAATTGACATGTCTGGGCGAAAGCCGGGTAAATGTGTTATTACTGAATATTGCCTTAGACAAACTTCAATAGTTACAAGATTTTAGTTACGAGTTACAAGACATAGACTTTCAAAAAAAATAGAAAACTAATTCTTAGTGCCTTAGTGGTGAATCTTAATTCTGATTATTATGAGCGACTTCGAAATTGACAGACCCAATCCTGACGAGCTTCTGGCGGCATTAGCCAAAGAAGAAGAAAAAAGCAAACGGGGAAAGCTGAAGATTTTCTTCGGTATGTGTGCCGGTGTGGGGAAAACTTACACCATGCTTCAGGCGGCGCATATCGAGAAAAAGAAGGGAAATGACATTGTCATCGGTTATGTGGAAACGCATAAGCGGAAAGAAACAGAAGCGTTGGTACATGGCTTCGAGATTATTCCCCGGAAAGCCATTGAATATAAATCCACTTCCGTTGAGGAGATGGATTTAGACGCCATTATTGCCCGTAATCCTCAGTTTGTGTTGGTGGATGAGCTGGCACACACTAACGCCCCCGGCAGTCGACACAACAAACGCTATCAGGATGTGCAGGAATTGCTGGAAAACGGTATCAATGTCTTCACGACACTGAATGTGCAGCATCTGGAAAGCCGTACCGATACGGTGGCACAAATTACCGGCGTGATTATTCGCGAAACATTGCCGGACTTTATCTTTGAGAATTCCGATGATATTGAACTGGTTGACATTACGCCCGATGAACTGCTTCAACGCTTGTCGGATGGAAAAGTATATACGCCCGAACGTTCCAAAGAAGCAGTAAATAACTTTTTCCGTAAGGGAAATATTACAGCCCTACGCGAAATGTCGTTGCGCATTGTTGCAGACCGGGTGGATAACCAGTTGCACGACTATATGCAGGACAAACGCATCCGTGGTCCCTGGAAATCAGGTTTGCATTTTCTGGTAGCCATTGGTGTCAGTCCATCTTCGCAAGGTTTGTTGAAATGGGCAAAAAACCTGGCCTACACTATGGGTGCCAATGTAGAAGCACTTTATGTAGAAACCACCAAACGCTTAACAGCACGCGACCAAGAACAATTAGATGCCAACATCGACCTTGCCAAAGAATTAGGATTTAAAGTCCGCATTGTGACCAATGATGATTTGGTAAAAGCGATTGTAACCTATGCTCAAAAGGAAAATATTACCCATATTATTGTAGGGAAATCACGTTTTAATAGTGTGAAGTCATTACTAAAACTTGGTAATTTCGTCAACCGATTAATCAAATACAGTGGAAATATCGATGTTTATATACTGGGTTCTGACACTCCGGTGGAAGAAAAATTCAATGTCAAAGCAGCCATTCCACCTTTTACATCGCACAGTCGTCAATACCTCACTGTTTCGCTGATTGTAGCACTGACATCGGTATTGAGTTACATGGTCAGAGATATTGTCGGTTATCAGGTGGTGTCGGTTATCCTGTTGTTTATGGTGTCGTTACTGGCTTTGTTTTACGGTACCGGCCCGGTGTTATTTGCTGCAACAGCGAGCGCATTAGTATGGGATTATTTCTTTATACCACCACAATTTACTTTCCTTATTCAGAAACCACTGGATATTCTGTTGCTGGTTTTATTTTTCATTATTGCATTGGTCAACGGCACATTAACGTCACGTGTTCGTCGACAGGAGAAAAAAATACGTATACGCGAAGAACGAACCAATGCCCTTTATCAGCTGACAAAAGATTTAAACTCAGTTTCAGGTTTCGACGAAGTGATTAAAATTGCTTACGATTTCATTCATCGCTATTTTAAACTGGAATGTAGTATCGTGGTCAAAAATGAACTGAATCAACTGGAAGTTATGGCGAAAGATAATTCAACCTTTCAACTGACAGAAAGCGAAATGAGTATCATCAACTGGGTTGAAAAGAATTCCCTGAAAGCGGGTAAATTTACCAACACCTTACCGTCAAATGAATACACTTATTATCCTTTAATAGGTAGTAGCAGTACACTTGGTGTGATTGCGATTAAGCAGACTACCGTTTTTACGCATGGTGAAGAACAGTTTTGGGAATCGTCGCTTTCACAGATTATCGGCAAATATGAACGGGAACTGCTGCGTAATGCAACAAAGAAAACGTATATGATCAGTGAATCGGAAAAGCTTTATAAGACATTGTTCAATTCCATTTCACACGAACTTCGTATTCCGATTGCAGCCATTATGGGTTCGTCGGAAACCTTACTGGAACAGCATCTTTCTGAATCCATACAAAAGGAACTTTTTTCCGAAATAAATATCGCTTCTATTCGGTTGAACCGACTGGTTGAGAACTTATTAAACATGTCACGCTTAGAATCGGGACGAATAACGCTCCATCCCGATTGGTGTGATATTCAGGATTTAATAAATTCAGTTTCGGAATCACTTAGTGATGAATTGAAATCTTATACATTCAAAGTAAATATCGCTGAGAATATCCATTTAATTTTTGTGGATTTCGGATTAATGGAACAGGTCTTGCATAATCTGCTGTTAAATGCCACTCAACATGCTCCCAAAGACAGTATCATTAGCCTGAAAGCAGGTATGGAAAATGAGAATGTGCTCATTGAAGTAGCTGATGAAGGACCCGGTTTTCCGCAAGAAGAATTATTGCATGTATTCGATAAATTCTATCGTGGTAAGGATGCCCGTGCAGGTGGTACCGGATTGGGTTTGTCAATCGTAAAAGGATTTGTAGAAGCGCATAAAGGAAGCATTTCTGCAGCCAATGCCAAAAACGGAGGAGCAGTTTTTAGCATTAAATTACCTTCAAATCAAAATAACTAAGCTTAGCAGACTTTGTAAGTTATCTTTTAAATTGTTGTGTTTCCCGAGTCCGTTATTATCCGTGAGGAACGAACGGACTTTTTTTATTCTCCGCAAAAGCGATAACCAATACCCGATTCAGTAATCAGGAGTTTGGGTTTTGAAGGATCATCTTCAATCTTTTTGCGAAGTTGAGCAATAAATACCCTCAGATTCTGAGTCTGATCGGTGTATCCGTAGCCCCAGATTTGCTGAAGAATATAAACATGAGTAAGCACCCGCCCTTCATTCTTTGCCAACAGTACCAGTAATGAATACTCAGTTGTCGTAAGTTTCACAATTTCATTGTTTTTGATTACCACATGCTTATCCAGATCGATAATCAGATTATCAAATTCCATCTTAATATCCTGTTCCCTGAAGCTGTGATGAGTTGCTACCCGTATGCGTGCCAGTAATTCACGGTTGCGGAATGGCTTGGTCAGGTAATCGTCTGCACCATTGTCCAATGCTTTTACAATATCTTCTTCCGAACTGCGTACGGATAGTATGATAATAGGATTTGTATACCATTCACGCAGTTTCTTCAAAACTGTCAATCCATCCATGTCGGGTAATCCCAAATCCAGAATTATCAGCAAGGGGTTATAGGCAGCAGCCAGCGAACAGCCTTCCTTTCCGGTGGAAGCTTCAACCACTTTGTAGTCACTTGCAATAAGGTTTATCTCCAAAAGTTTTCTGATTTGGATTTCGTCATCAATAATCAGAATAGGTTGAGTTGCTTCCATAAGGTTATTTGAAATTTGATTTGACGGTTCGATTATTAGATACTGCAAAGGTATAATGGATTTTATAAATATTTTATAAATATTTCAGGGTACATATTCCGGAGCATACCCACCCACTTTTGAATAAAAACATTTCAGTTTTAAA
>JBAXMR010000101.1:0-19005 GCA_037134195.1 Paludibacter sp.
GCTATATTTTTTCTGATAGTTTTTGGGTCATAATATAAATACATTTGGTATTACTGCTGTAACTGCTGTAAAAGCAGCTGGTTTTACACAGGGTATAATTAAATATGAGTTTGCAAGTAATGTGTTTTATGGTCCCTATTCTGTAATTGTTACCGGTGTCACTAATTATCCTGAAATAGGCATTAATTGGAATGGTACATTAAGCATTCCGGATACTGTGACGTATGATAATTATAAGTATAGTGTTGTTGCTATTGGTACAAGAGCTTTTCAAAATTCTCCGGTAATAAGATTTATATTACCAAATACTATCTCAACAATAGATGACTATGCTTTTTATAATTCATATAACCTGGTTGAAGTGAATGTTCCAAATTCCGTAACTAGTATAGAATCTGGAGCATTTTCATATTGTACGAAATTAACTTCTGTGCAATTGGGTAGTATTCCGTATATAACTTGGTATACATTTTATAATTGTAGTTCTTTAACCGATATTACGATACCATCAACTGTAACTAGTATTGGAGCGTATGCATTTAGTGGCTGCAGTTCATTGAAAAATATTAACATGCCAGATAAACTTGCAGGAATTGGAACTGAGGCATTTAAGGGTTGTAACAAAATTAAAGATTTATACATTCCAAAATCAGTTGTTAGTTTAGCTGGTGATGCATTGACGATAGGTGGAAATATAATAGTTGATCAAAACAATTTATACTACAGTAGCCTTGATGGTGTGTTATATAGCTTCGATGGTACTAAGCTATTACAATGCCCCACTGAAAAAACGGGAATTTTCGAAATTCCTACCAATGTAACTTCTATTAGTGGATTTGCATTTGATGGTTGTACAAAAATTACAAATATTGATTTTCCTTACACTTTAACAGAAATTAAATATAATGCATTTATTGGCTGTACTGGTTTGACAAGCTTAAATATCCCAACAACCATAACATCGATTGGAGAGTATGCTTTTACAGGTTGTTCTGGACTGAAGTCTATTTATGCTTCTTCAATTAATCCTATTAGCATAGGAAGTTCTACGTTTGATTTGTCCACAAAATCCAGTTGTAAACTTTATGTTCATGCAAATTCTCAATCATTATATAGGGCTGCCAATTGCTGGAAAGATTTTTCGTATATTAATGAATTTAATCCCAAACTAAATACCAGTTTTACAGATTTGACTACTGGTTTAGTTTATATGGTGACGGATGTTACTACATTAAGAGTTAAAGGATATAATAGTATGAATTCCATACTTACTATTCCTTCAAATGTTAGCTACGATGAAGTTGACTATACTGTCACATCGATTGGTGGTCTGGCATTCAAGGATTTAACAGGTATACAACGTGTAACAATTCCAAGCTCAATTACTTCAATTGGCGATTCAGCTTTTTATAATTGTTCGGGGCTCGATTCAGTTTATATCCCAACTTCAATAAATCGAATACCAAATTACTTTTTTTATGGTTGTAGTTCATTATCAGGTATAACTATACCAGGCACAGTAACTTCTATTGGAAATGCTGCATTCAATGGTTGTTCCGGTTTAAATAGTATTTCTTTACCCACATCGTTAAACTCAATTGGCACGAATGCATTTGAAAATTGTAGTGGCTTGAACACTATAACAATTCCTTTTTCAGTATCTTCGGTAGGAAACGATGCATTTAAGAATTGTTCCGGTTTAACATCAGCTACAACTCGTTCTACGTATAATATTTTCAGCAATTGTAGTAAACTTAAAACAATCACTGTGCCTGCTAACACCCCGGCGATACAGGAAAATGCATTTAAAGATTTGAACTCCCTGACTTCCATCTTTATCCCTTCATCGGTAACATCAATCGGAAATTTTGCTTTTTCGGGTTGTAGTAGTTTAAACATATTTAGAATGCTGAATACAGTAACATCACTTGGTGAAGGTGCTTTTATGAATTGTTCAGCTTTGTCGGATGTTACTTTATCGGATAAACTTAATACCATAAATACCTATACTTTTAAAGGTTGTAGCAGTCTGTCAGCATGTTCATTACCAAATTCTATTACGTCGATAGGTGCTCATGCATTTCGCGAATGTTCAGGCATTAAATCAATGATTCTTCCAACGTCACTAACTGCGGTTTATGACAGTGCTTATGCTGATTGTAGCGGGCTGGACTCTATTTCTATTCCTGAAAGTGTAAACACACTGGGATTTCATGCTTTTGATTGCAGAAATCTGAAAGCTGTTTATGCGAATGCAAAAAATCCGGTAAGTCCTGTGTCAGGCAATAGTATTTTTGGCTGGGTGAATTATAATAATTGTGTTTTACATATTTTTGCCGGTTCGGTAGCTAAGTACCAGGTAGCAAGAGGTTGGAGTGAATTTTCAAATATTCAGGCATATAATACTGCTATTGACACAGATTTTGAATTAAATGGTTTACTTTATCATGTAACAGGATTGACTACTTTAAAATTGACTCATATTTCGGATAACGACAGTATTATTATCCCTGATATTGTAACTTACGATGGTGCGGATTATACTGTAACAACTATTGGTTCGCATGTAAGTAATTCATGGGATTCAAATGTTTTTAAATACCTAAAAATGCCAAATTCAATAACTGATATTGCAGATGAAGCATTTATTGAATTAAATTTTAAAACCATAATACTATCACAAAACATACAACAAATTGGAAGTAAAGTCTTTAGAAATTGTCGTCAGTTACAATCAGTTACAATTCCACAGGGTGTAAAAACAATTGCAGATGAGGCTTTTTATAATTGTTGCTCAATTATTCATTTATCATTACCTTCTACTTTAACTACAATTGGAAACGGAGCATTTCAGTATTGTTCGGCATGGAATGATAGTGTTGTAATTCCAAATTCAGTTACATCCTTAGGTACCTATGCTTTTTCAGGTTGCACAACTTTAAAAAACATATCATTGCCTATTTCATTTACCAATATTCCTGATGGTACATTTCAGAATTGCAAGGGAATAAAAAGCTATGAAATCAACGATAATATAAAAACTATTGGTGCTTGGGCATTTTCGGGAAATGATATAAATAGTATTAAATTACCGAAATCACTTACAACAATTGGTGAATATGCGTTTGGATCAAATCAAAATTTAAAATGTATTTCTATTCCTGATTCTGTTACAAGTATTGGAGATAGAGCATTCAACAACAGTTCAGGTTTGCAATCCATTTTTACTCACTCAATTATTCCGGCTGAAATTAACAATAACACGTTTGATGATAACGTTAAATTGAATTGTAAGTTAGTAATACCATCCGGTTCATTACCACGCTATTCTGCTGCTTCTGTATGGCAAGATTTTGCAAAAATGAGTGAAGTAAATACAAATACAGACACTGAAATAACTATAAATGGCATTAATTACCGGATTTTAAGCCCAACTACATTAACAGTCATTGCCGGTGATTATAAAGGAGATATAATTGATGGGCAATATTCGGGAAATATAACAATACCTTCCACTTTGGATTACTACGACTCACATTTCACAGTTGTGGCAATTGATAAAGAAGCGTTCAATTGGAGTTTAAATATAAAGAATATTACATTACCTGAATCAATTATAAGTATCGGTGAAAATGCATTCCATTTTTCAAGTTTAAAGAGTATTAATATCCCTAATTCCGTAAAAACAATTGCTAAAGATGCTTTCTATCAATGTATACATTTAACTTCAATAACCCTTCCTGAATCTGTAACAACATTGGGAGATGAAGCATTTATCTATTGTGGTGCACTGGCTACAGTTAATCTACCCAAAAACCTTACTTCTATTGGAATCGGAGTATTCTGTTATTGTAGCAGCTTAACAACTATCACGATTCCTGAATCTGTAACTACTATTAAAGATAATGCATTTAATAATTCCGGCATAAAGTCACTAAAATTACCATCCGGACTTACTTCTATTGGGTCTCAAGCATTTGAAGCATGCAATAATTTGACAAATGTTGAAATGCCCGGAACAATGAATTTCATAGGTGGTTTGGCATTTTCAGGTTGTTCTAACTTAATGTCATTTAAGGTATATATAGATTCTCCGATTGATATTTCATACAAACAAGTATTTAATGAATTAGATAAAACTAAATGTGTATTATATGTTCCAATGGGTTCAAGTATCTTGTACCATTCAGCAAACGACTGGCAGGATTTTACGCATATTGTAGAATTTAATACATTAATTGGTTCAACCATCACTGCAAATGGTACTAATTATTTAATTACCGGCGATAATTCTGCAAATGTTACTACTAAATTGTATAATGGAAATCTTACTATTCCGGCAAGTTTTAATTATTTAGGGGTTGATTATTCTGTAAAGAATATTGGTAATAATGCTTATAAAAATAGTACTGGTTTATATAGCATATCACTTCCAAATACCTTAGATTCAATAGGAGTTTCTGCATTTAACGGTTGTACAAATTTAACTTCTATCAGTATTCCTGCAACAGTGAAAGCAATTGGCGACAGCGCATTTTATAATTGCAGCAGTTTAACTTCAATTTACGTTTCTGCAACTACGCCATTGGATATTACAAACCTGAAAGTTTTTGATAATGTAAATAAATCGACTTGTTCTTTGTATGTTCCGATATCTGCTTATGGCTTATATCAAAATGCCAATGGTTGGAAGGATTTCACTAATATGCTCACATACAACCCATTAATAGGCGATTCGATATTAGTAAATGGTATTAAATACGTGATTTCGGGAACTACTCAACTAACTGTAATTAAGGGTGTATATTACAAAGGAAACTTAACCATTCCGGCAAGTTTAAACTATGATAATGTAAATTACCGGGTTGTAGCAGTAGGAAATGATGCATTTAAAAACTGTGATAGTCTGACTGTAATTAATCTCCCATTAAGCCTCAAAGCCATTGGTGATTCAGCATTTAGTTTCTGTACCAGATTAATTAGAGTGAATTTGCCTGATTCGGTAACAATCGTTGGAGGAAATGCGTTTAGCGATTGTACCGCTCTGAAATACCTGTTATCACACCCAAAAACTCCAGCAAATCTGACTAACCTTAGTGCATTTACCAATGTTGATAAGACAATTTGTAACTTATACGTACCGGTTGGATCAAAGGATTTATACCAGAATGCTGATGGATGGAAAGATTTTAGCAACATTTTTGATCCATCCACAATAGGTACGGTTATACCATCTGATGATTATAATTATAAAATCACGGATGTTAATACTGTTGCAGTTGCCGGAAATAACTTGAAATATAGTGGAAATATCCTTATTCCATCGTTTACTTCATTTTTTGGAACAACGTATCATGTAACCGGAATTGATAATGACGCTTTCCGTAATTGTTTAGATCTTACAGGTGTTACAATACCTTCTTCAGTTACTTCTATCAATGACAATGCTTTTCTCGATTGTGATAAATTGGATTCAATCAATGTTCCTGATTCAGTAACTTATATTGGAACAAATGCCTTAAAGGTTAACAAAGCTATTACCGTTTCTGTCGATAATCAAAATTTTATCAGTATAAACGGAATACTTTACAACAAAGCTCAAACAACGCTTATGGAATGTCCGATAACCAAATCGGGAGTATTTGTTGTTCCTGAAATGGTGAATACAATTGGCGATGGAGCATTTATGAATTGTCATGATTTGACTGGTTTTCAACTCCCTAAAGGTGTTAAAACAATCGGTAATTCTGCGTTTGAAGATTGCAGTAACTTAGTTTCTTTTCAAATTCCTGATTCTGTCAACAACATAAGTAACAGAGCATTTAATTCATGTAGTTCGTTGACCAGTATAACTATCCCCAAAAAAATAAATTCATTGGGTAATGAAACTTTTCAGTTTTGCACTAAGCTAACCAATATTGATTTACCCGATTCAATTTCTTCTATCGGTTGGGGATTATTTAATGGCTGTAGTTTCACTGATATAAAAATTCCTGAGAAAGTTACTTTTATTGGTTATGCATCGTTTGCAGGTTGTAATTTTACAAGTTTTACAATTCCTAAAAACGTAACTTTTATTGATAATGTAGCTTTCGCGTATTGTTCAAATCTGAAAACAATTTACTCGTACGCTTCAGTGCCACCGGTAATTTCGCTTGATTGGTTTAGATACGATCCTTTCGCTGGTCTTGACAAATCCGGCATGACAGTTTATGTGCCTGCCGCTTCAAAAACTCAGTATCAAAATGCGTTAGGCTGGCAGGATTTTAAAAACTTGGAAGGTGCAATAACATTACCTTCGGATTATTTCCGCTCATTAATTTCGGGAAATGCAAGTGATATTCATTCATGGGAATCATCAGCCGACAACAATACATGGATTTCATCAACTTTAGCACCGGCAACGGATGCAGCTTCAGTTACGATTTTGAATAATGATACCATAACAGTTGATAAAAATCTAATATTTTCACAGCTTACGTTAAATGCAGGTTCAGTATTGAATATAAATAGTGACAGTCATTTGACAGTAAAATCGTCCATGACAAATAATGGAAAATTAATTTTACGCTCTGATGCCACCGGAACAGCAAGCATACTTACACCTGAAACAATTAATGGAACTGGTATTACCAACGTTCAGCAATATCTCACTTCGGGTCGTAACTGGTATACTTCATCACCGGTAAGTGGAGCAATGAGTGCAGTATTTAATGCTGAAAATCCGGCTAATATTGTATATTGGTACGATGAAGCACACGGAAGCAGTACGCCTTGGAATCAAATCACCAATAATACAACTAATTTGACTCCAATGAAAGGTTATGTATACAATCCTGCTGCAACAGGTGTTATTACTTTCAGTGGTAGCCTGAACTCAGGAACACAGTCTATTGTTGTGAATCGGACGGTTGGTCAAACAAAAGAAGGATTTAATCTGATAGGTAACCCATTTGCATCCTATCTCGACTGGTCTCAGGTTAGTCGGAATAATTTATCACAAAGTATGTGGTATCGAACCAAATCAGCACCAGCACAAGGCACCGGATTAACTTCTTATATGTTTGACACTTACAATGTTTTAGCTGATATTGCCACAACAAACGGTGAAAAACCAATGACAAAAATGATTCCACCAATGCAGGCATTCTGGGTTCGAGTAGCTGATGGACAAACTCAGGCAACCATTACCACAAGCAATGCTCATCGCGGATTCAATGATATTACGAACAACAGTTTCCACGTTAAAGCTGAAAATGGCTCAGCACAACCGACACTTCGTCTGGAAGTTTCAAATGGAACAATTAGTGATCAGACAGTGGTTTATATTAACCCGAATGCTTCGAACAATTACGATGAATACGATTCACAGAAAATGTTCAATAATTCAGGTTCAATAGCGGAGATTTACACCATTGCAGGAAAAGAATGTTTGGCAATAAATGGATTGAATAGTGTTAATTATGATACTGAAATGTCAATTGGATTTACTACTGTAACTGCAGGAACGTTTAGCATTAAAGCTTCTCAATTCAGTAATTTTACTGCCGGAACACATGTTATACTGAAAGACAATATAACTCAACAACTTGTTGATATTAGCGATTGTAGTTCATATTGCTTTACGTCTGCTGCAACAAGCAATAACACAAATCGCTTTGCATTAATGTTCCACGTTCCATCGATTACTACAGGAATTAATCCGGCAACTTCCGAAAATAGTTGGCTGTCAACTACAATCAACGGACAATTGATTATCAATGGAATACCAGCTGATAACACTACACTGGAAGTCTTTAATACAGTTGGTCAACGAATTCTTATTAAAACATTGAATCAGGGTAACTTACAAAACAAGATTTCGTTGGAAACAGGAATCTACATTGTAACATTGACACAAAACGGACACAAATACACACAAAAAGTATATGTAAATGCAAATTAGGATCAAATATAAAAGAACATAATAATAAACGCAGCCCTGAAAGATCAAATCTTTGAGGGCTGCATTCTATAAGTGGTTAATCCTTTAATTTGTTATTTTTGAACCAATACCCATGCTCCAACAAATCGAATAATAATTTCATCTCTATATTTATGAGATGTAATATAATCATTAAAAGAAGCAATCAATACGCGATACTTTCCTTGTTCATTTAAGACAACTAATGCTTTTTTGCCCTCAGCAATAAGTTTTTGTTGTAACCCTATAGCATTCCTTTTTTCACTATAAGATCCAACTACTACGTGATATTTCAATTTCAATGCATCCTTTTCACCATCTATTAAGCTAAAGTTCTCTGTAGTTACTTTCTCAGCTTCCGGTTCAGTCACTTTGGCTTCTTCCACAAAGGGAGCAGGATTTACAGCAGGAGTTGGGGTTACAACAGGTTTTGGTGCAACAGCTGTCTTTTTAGCTCCTGCAGGAATTTCGGTAATTTTTTGTTTTGTTTTACAAGCCGATGTTGCTAGTAAAACAATAGCTAATACAAGCATTAATTGAATGGTTTTCTTCATGTTTCGTTTTGTTTTTACCCACAATTTTTATAAAGTGTCGGGCTTAAATTTGTAATATCGTATTCAACTGCAAAGATGCTAAGAAAAATGCAGTTAGACAAGAGTCAATAGATATTTTGCAATTTATTCTATTTTATCAAATTAAAGATTAAATCATGTATTATTTCCGCATAGTAGAACTAAGAAATAATAAATGCCGACAAAAATTTCAAACACTGAATGCGTATAAATTTTGGTAACTACTCAGCACCCTATCGTTTTATAAAAATTTAAACTTAGTTTTTTGAAATATCGAGAATTAGTTTCTTTGCCCCGAAGGGGCTAAATGTGAATATCCCCCAGTTGCGCTTCGCTTACTGGGGGATAATAGAAACAAATGACTGTACATTTGATTTTCAATTCGACTAGTCGAATTGAAAATCAAATAATTACAAAATTGAGGGCTGCTGAGTAGTAAAAATTTTGAAAAAAAATATGATTCGGAATAAACAATTTTCAACTCTTGTTTGTTAGACCATTAAAATCAATAACTCAGTTTATTTTGACTCTGAAATTATTCAAACAAACACACATTAAACAACTAATTAATAATTTTTTTAAAATCAAATTCTTATGCCAAAGGTAAATAGTTATCAGGACATTAGTCAAATTGAAAGAGAATCAAGAAAAGATTACATCGATCGTCACTCACCTTTTATTCATACTACCGATGAAGCAAAAGCCGGTGAAAAACTGACTGTAAAAGTGAAAATGGGTAATGAATACGTTCATCCGGATGATTTCGATCATTTTATCAAATACATCCAATTATGGAACGGTGAAACGCTTTTAGCCGAAACAAATTTTCCTCCGGGAACACTTGGAAACAAACCGGGACATGCTGAAGTTGACTTTCACATTGTACCATCGAAAGATTTAAATTTGGTGGCCATGTCATACTGCACAAAACACGGTTTATGGCAAAGCGACCCTAAAGCTGTAAAAGTTAGCGAATAACTAACCCATAAACTTTTAAAATGTACAGGCTGAAATTCTTAATTGAATTTCAGCCTGTTGTAGTTTTGTATTGGCACACAATTCAAATGTGCGCCAGCATGCGACAGTAGGAGAGATTTAATTTAACTTTCAAACACACCTAATTCGTAAATTGTTTCCGGTGCAATATCAATGGTTCCATTTTCCCATTCAAGCGTGTCGGTAACTTTGAAGTTTTTAAAAACGTCTATGTTTTTTAAAGGTCTGAAAACCGGATAATCTCTGACGAATAACAAATTGTAAAAATCAATACTTTTTTTTACCCCATCATTAAACAAAACACTTACTTTATAATCGCCGATATAGTCGGCATGTGTAACTTCCGTGAACATAAGATTCTATTTTAGAGGTTCAATTCTATCTGGTTGTTCTCCATTTTTGGCTTTATCCCAAGCTTGTTTTAGTTCAGATCTGTGTAAATCTAACCATTCAAAAATTAGACGCAAAGCTCTTTCAGATATTTCTCCTTTAACTATACCACTTTCTATTTCAATTGTTACTTTTTGATCTCATATTTAGCATGAAAATGAGGGGGATTATAGTCGAGATACATTATTTGAATCAATGCCGTTTAGTTAAGCATTAAAAATAAATAAGGGGGAAATCAGGTAGTATATTCTCTCTACTAAGGGTTAAGAATCAATATAAATCAGGGATTTAAGCCCTTAGTAGATAAAATTAAACAAGCAAAAACACCCTTATTCCCTTATTTGTATCTTGCTCAAATTTGAAATCCCTTATCTATACGACATTGTTATTTGAATATAAATTCCAAAGAAATCACAAATAGTTGGCATATTATTTGATTTAAAATTGTACAGTTAAATTTTTATAAACACAATGCAAATATACAACCTTCTGATTAATATTATAACAAAATAGCATGAAAATTTCAACGAACAGTGGTAGTACGACGCCAAGTCGTGCTAACACTTAATAATTTGCTCTATTGAGCAACACACCGATTACCGCTCGACTTTGTCGCTTGGTTTACCAAGAAATCGGTGCGAGCGTGCGACAAAACTATAAACTAATGGTAGAACAACATACAACAAGCTACCAATCAGGTTTTTGGGTCTATTTTTTCAAAAGTAAAAAATGAATAATAGGATAAATACAATCTGAAATTTGTTTCATTCCATTATCATTACAATGGATAGGATCAGCTGACGTACTTTCTATTACATCTGGAAATCTATCATTCAAACTTTTCCCTAAATTAGAATAACCATTAACTCTATCAACCCAAGCGTAAGAAGGTGCTATTTTTACAAAAGATTTATACATATCATTTCTTTCATATTGTTCTATCATCCCTTTTGAGAATTTAAAAAATGATGAACTTCTTCCTTTGATATCGATAGTAGAAGAATTAATTGCACCAAATGGTTCAATAGAATAGATAATTTTACAATTAGGAAAGGCTGTGTGAATAGCATCTATTGCTTTTTTTGTTTGTCCTATTAAATCAGTAGTCTGTTGATCTGTAGCCCATGCAGCTAAATCATTCCACATAAATTGTAAAACTACTATATCTGGAATTGAAAAATCCCAATAATTGATATAATAATTGAAATCAATATTCTTTGTTTCTGGATTTATAAAAGAATTAAAATAACCCTTATCGGCTCTTGTATAAGTTATTACACTATCACCACTATAGTTGTTTACTTTTTTGAGTTTTCCGAAATTTGGAAAGGATGACATATCACTAACCCCTTCAGTTGTAAAAGTCATCTTTCCAGTCCCAAAATCATTAATTTTATAGCCCTTACAAGACCAAATACTACCATTATCATCTTTGTAGGTCGTACCATTCCAGCCTGATAGAGGTAAGGTTTTTATGTTATCAACATATATATTTCTTGATACTCCTGAAGAAGTGTCTACCACAATATTGCTAATTTTTCCACCACTATAACCTTCACACCTTTTATCTGGCGGTCCAGTTGTCCCTAACAGGTTAACTGTAAGCCCATCTTGTTCCAACAATCGCTTTATCTCTTGTATATAAATACCACGCTGTGTAAATGAGTCCCCAATAAAAAGCAAATTAAGTTTTTTTCCTGTGTTTTTGGTTGGATCAGTTACGTTGTATTTATATGAATATTGTTGTATTTGGCTTCCATTTTGCCAAAGAGTTAACGTGAGTGGTTGATTTGAACTATCAGTATTAGGGATTGCATTAAATTGGCGACTATAATTATTTCCGAAATTCTCAATAAACTTTGCAGTTGTGTTGCTTTCATTCAAAGGCATTGTTAGAAAACTATCGAAATAGAGATTTACAGATTTATTTTTTACCAAAAAAAGTGTATCAGGCAATACAGCTTCTGATTTATTTGTAACATATTGAGGTAAACATTGAGTGGAAAACTCATAACCATAAGCCTGATACATTGTGGGTACATTTCCATATTCTGCTTGTACCAAATCAATGTCTTTGAGTAGAAATGAGAAACGCATATAAGCTGTATTTACAATTCCTGTAATTGGATTTGTATTTGATATGGTCGAAATTAGTTGTTTTGTTGAATCATATAGGTTTATTCCAATATGAGCTGTTATTACAGCTTTAGTCATTACAATACTTTGGTTTTCTTTTAAAGGAATATAATCAGAGATTCCATATAAAGTGTTATCTCCTATTAAACCAGTAGATCCCATATATTTACTACTTGTAATTTTTGATTTATCAAATAAGTTTTTTGTGGAAACAACAAAAGAATTTATTTTTGATTTAAGAGCATTGTTTTCTGATTTTAAAGAATCTAATTTTCTATATAATACGTCCGTACCATTTACAGTATTCGCATGTAACGCAAATGGAACACTTAACATTTTAGTAATTCCTGAAATAATATAGTTAGTGCCTCCTTCAAAATCAAATTCTGTTTTTATAAAGTAAGTACCGGAAGACCAATCAATTTTTGAAAAATCTCCATAGACAACAACCCCCGACCCAATTTCAACTGATATAAGACCATTGGAGTTTGTTGTTTTGGAGTGTTGTTCAATATAAACAGCATTATCTGTTGTTGAACTTTGTAAAATGCTAATCTGAATGCCAATAATTGAATTTGTTACTAATATGTTTTTTTCATTTCTGACAACAGCCTGATAACTAAATCTCTGTGGAACTGTTGAAAAGACTTCAATAAAAAAAAGAACAACAAAAGCAAGTAGGATTGTTTTTTTCATAGGAGGATTATTTTTTGATTATCTTGGATGACGTCAATACTTTTAGATCACTAAAAACTCTAAATAGATATGAACCGGAGATCAGATTTTTGACTTTTATTGTTGTCTGACATTGATTTATCACATTTTCCAATACTATTTTACCGTAAATATCAATTAGTTGATAGGATAAATGATTATTTTCATTTATCAGAGACTGATTAACTTTTAAGTTTAAAATATCGCAAGTAGGATTTGGATAGATTGTAAGTAATGAGATTGATTTATAAATATCCAAATATGATGAAACCACATAAGTTTCAATTGGATGTTGAATTCCTTCAGCTAAACTTCCTGTTGTATTTGTATTAAAGAACAATTGACCTATCGTATAATTTATTCCGCCATTCACACTTAATATATCATCGCCACAAGTATTTATGCTTTCTTGTGAATACAATTCAAACGATATGGTTGAAAATAAATATAGAATTAGAAATTTGAATAATCTTTTTTTCATTGTTTTTTAGGCTTATTGTCGATATTTTCGGGCATAAAAAAAGCGTGGTACTCTAACTGTATCACACTATTGAGGCCTTCGACTGCCCGTAAAAAGTAATAAGTTAAAGCCCACGCCTTAGGCGCAGGCGTTTACTAACTTATTCCATTTTTACATTTGAAAGTGTCGAAGTTTCAATAGTGGAATAAAAGCTAACGCTTTGCAATATGTAATGCCGCTGTCACTACAGCGGACGAGGTATTATAATGAGCTGCAAATATAACGATAATTTTACATTTGAAACAAATGAATCATCAAATATCTTTCTAATTATTTTCCCTTTTCTATTCACTCCACAAAATGCGGAGTGCTCAGAAGCAGCGCGGAATATCACTTCGCATTTTGCAGAGTGCTCAGAAGCAGCGCGGAATATCACTCCACAAAATGCAGAGTACTCAGAAGCAGCGCTGAAATTCACTCCACAAAATGCAGAGTAGTTTGGAAGACGGTGCAACAAAAAAATCAAGGTTAATAAACGTGAATTTTACAGCCGAAATATGACAATTTGTCATAGAGCTTTGCCAATATGTCCGTTTTTGAGCATATATATTAACTCTATCAAAATGAGAGTTGAAAAAATGGCAGTTTTTATCTAAATATAATTCATTATAAGAATTAATTTACAAAAATAAGAAAGAAAATGAATGTATTTAACCGATTGATTTAAAACATATTAGGTTAATAAAACAGCATTTTGTTGATAAAAACAGAAAATAAAATGCTATTCAGGCATTAGTTTAGCACGGATTTTGTAAAACAACTGCTGTTATGTTGCCGGTTTGGCACAGAGAAAAACCAAACGACACATAATGCGCTGATGCTATGGAATTTTTATTGATGTTTACAGTTTACGGGCGAACAGGAAGCCAATTTAAACAATTAATAATTAATAGTTAACAATTAATAGTTATTAAACAGAACTAATGAAATGAAGAAAGTAAGAGCAAGGCGGTTAATTATTAATATTTTAAATTATTATTGCTTATGAGTAAAACGATTACTCCGATTTCATTAACCCGAGTGCCCACGTTAGAGTTTCCCGAACTGGCAGAAACTTTAGTCCGTATTGTAAATCAATACGGAGCAGAAACCATGTTTATAAAAGACACCGCCGACGCGCTGAAAGTACGTGTTCAGTCAGTAACGGCTCTGAAGGTGAAGGAACGTAAACATCCCGAAAGCGACCTTATTCAGGTTTTGTATGCTAAGCGCAGAGACATTATCGCTGCCATGGTGCATCAGGCAAAAGCTGAACAAAAGGCCAACTTGAGTTCGCAGGCAGAACAACTGCGACTGGTAATTCCCTTTATTGAGAAATTCTGGAACGATGTTCGCAGTTTAAACGAAAAATCTATCAACTCCAGCATGAAACAAATGCTGGGTGAAGTGGATACTATCGAAGAGTTAAAACAGGCATTTAATGTGTTGAGTTTAACAGTCTATCTGACTGAACTACGTACGATAGAAACTACGCTTTTTGATAGCCGGGAAAAACGCCGAAAGTCAAAATCGAGCGAACCCAAGGTAGATTCCAAACAAGTGAAAGTGAACGTAAGTGAAACTATCACAGATTTGGTACATGCTATCGAACTGGCACGCAAAGCACATCCCGAAGTGGATTACACGGCGATGATTGCCGAAATAAACCAACTGTTTACTACTTATCAGTCGGAAATAAAGGCTCATTCTACCCGGGTAAAAAATGCAAACTCGAAAAAGAACAAGCCAACTACTCCTACAGTGTAGAAGTAGTTACTTAATGATAATGCCCCGTATTCCTGTTTACGGGGCATTTTTATTTAAGTGTCTCGTATTTTGTACTTCTCAAATTAATTGCGAATATTCCCAATCTGTAATGCTATAAACTATAAACTACCAACTCCTAAGAAACAACTGATGAATAGAACGCAGATGAAACATGCCGTCTTGACGGCATTCGCGGTTTAAGCTGATCGAAGATGCCGACTTGACGGTATTTTAAACGGATTATTAAAATGCAAGCATTTTTGATTTTGCTCTTTAATTCTACTTTGACACATTAATTATATGTCGTCCCTACGGGACTTTAAGGGTTATTTATATTCATGCTTTTACCATATTTTCGTGACTACGTCACTTTTTTTAACCTCGTAGAGCTGTAATTATGGTAAAAACATAAACAAGTCCTATATACAAAGTCCCATAGGGACGAAATTAATTTTAAAATTTCTAATGTGTCAAAGTAGAATTAATCAATACCGATTTATCGGTATTTCTAATCCGTTTTACTTCCGATAAATCGGAATCTTCGATCCGTTATATCAGCGAATGCCGTCAAGACGGCATGTTCCATCCGCGTTCCGTTCTCTTTTCTTTTGTTTCATTTAATTTTTTTGATTGGTTCTACTTTACCAAATTAAATAAAGTCAACGAAACAGTCCGTAGGACTGAACGTGCATAACTCCCAATGAAATTGGGGGAGATGAATATGCAGAGTTAGCAACCCGAAGGGTTGAATAAAATTTTGTATAATTGTATTTTTGCTAGTTCAACCCTACGGGTTGGGTTTTAGTTTTTCCCGCTATCCCCCAATTTTATTGGGGGTTATGCACATTAAACTCTACGAGTTTTTTTATCCTACTTTAAAGAAATCTAATTTAGTAAAGTAGAATTAGTATTTCCAATCTTTTATGCTACAACCTTATTCGTTTTGGTGAAAGAAATTTGTAAAATTACAGTAAATGCATTTCCTATTGATTTTCAGCAAATTACAAAAAGCAATAATTTTCATACATAATATTTTTTACGATTTGACCTTTTTTTTTACGATTTGAACATTACTTTTGAACTATTTATTGTAATTTTGCCAAAATTTAATCGAATGCTTAAAAATATCGTTGATTTAAAATCATATATCAATGTTGTTTAGATAAGGAATTTTAAATTTCAGGACGAATCAAATAAACTCGCTCGGCTTTGCAGCTACAGCTACACGGCAGAACCAACGGTCAGCGACCAAAGGGAGATAATAAGAGTATTTCCTTGTTGAATTTATGGTACTACTGGTTTAAATACCCAGTTTATCTTGATTCTTAGCCCTTAGTAGAGAGAATAAAACTCCTGATTTACCCTTATTTCTTTGTAAATGCTTAACTAAACGACATTGAATCATATATCTCTCTTTTTAATTTGTAGATAGCGAATTGAAGATGTGAGACTTCAATATGATTGAAAAGACAATTTATCTGATAAAACTATTTAAATTATTTATTTGAAATTCAAAAAAACATAACAAAATTGCATTTTTAAAATCAATAAAATGTGATACTAAAAATTTAAAAAATAATGAAAAAAAAGGTAGCTAATTATTGTATCGGTCTTTTATTTTTTGTTGGATTTTATGGTTTGTATGAAGCATACCATCAAAATAAAGTTCCATTCAATACAAAAAAAAATGAATCGTTAGATATGACTAGAAATAAAGAAAATATTATAAAAAATAACGAATCATTTAAAATTGCACAAAACAAATATTAATGATAAATGGCTTTATATTATTACTAACAACTAAATTATTAAAAAAAATGAAAAAAACAAGTTTATTTTCAGTAATGGCAATTTTTGCTTTAGTAAGTCTAAGCAGTTGCGACAAAGAAGTGGTATCATCACCAATTTATGTAAACAAACTTCCTCAAGCTAACATCTCAGGTTATGTTACAGCAGAAATGAATCTACAGACAGCCGGAGCAGAATATGTTCCTGTAGGTACTCAATTGTTTGTTGAAGTAAGTTACAATGGTTTAAATCCAAGTGCTACAGGATCATGGAAAGATACAGTTACTGTATCAGCTACAGGCGAATATCATTTGGCTGTGCCATCGAGTGGAAGTGGTGTTACAGTGAGCATTACACCTGTTAGTTTTGAAGCAGATCAGGTACAGGCATATGGTGCATTTTTCCCAAAAGTTAAGAAAATTTATGCCGCAGCAAAAACACAATTTACAATTACTGCCGGTTCAAATGTGACAGGAAAAAACTTTTCTTACACTCCAGCGGACTTACCAACTTTCACAGATAAAGTAAGTGTAACAGGTAAAGTACAGGCAAATCTTGATGCAGCTATTGTAGGACTGGAATCTGTACCAAACGGAACAGTAATTAATTTTACTTCACCGGGTTTCTGGAAAGATTCAGTTGTTGTTCAAAATGGTACTTATACGATTATTGTACCTAAAAGTGCTTTAATTAGCTGGTCTGCAAAATTCAAATATAACAAAAACACCTCGATTTGGAATGCAAATACAAATAAATTGACTTTTGATAATACTAAAAGTTATGAATACAGCATGACAGGTTCATCAACTTTTTCAAGTGTTACTACTGATTACAATTTAAGTGCCGGAGAAGGTACAATTGTGGATTTAACTCCAACAATTGTGACAGTATCAGGTTCTGCCAAAGCAGACCTTGATTTATCAGTAGCTGGAACTGAAAATATGCCTGATGGTACACCAATTAATTTCTATACTTCAGATAATTCATGGGCAGGTATCGCTACTGTTTCTAACGGCAGTTATTCTATAAATATGCCAAGAAATACCCAAATTTATTATACCTGCTCATTTACTGCCACACAAAGAACGGCAACAGGTGGTAATACTCCAAATAAATCTTATTATGTTAGTTCGTCATTCTATTCAACTACAAATAGTACTCTGACACAACAAAACATAACTGCAAACTAAATAACAAAACAAATATGAAAACAAAAATTATATTATCACTATTATTCGTCATTTTTTGTTTGAGTTTTACGAATGCTCAATCAAAATCGAATGATTCTGAATCAGCGAAAAAAACCGAGTTTTTACCCAAAGCAGGTGAATTTGGTATTGGTGCAGATGCTACACCCGTATTTAATTATATAGGAAACTTTTTGAGTGCAGCAGGGACTAATACGTTAAACCTGAGTAGTCCGGTAATTTATGCAAAGTATTATTTGTCAGATGTTATGGCAATTCGAGCTACACTTTTAGTATCATCAAAAAATCATAAAGATTTGTATTATGATTTGGATGATGCAGCGAGATTTCTCGATCCATTATCTAATAGTCAGGTAATTGACACCAAAAATACGTTGAATCAACAGTATTTTTTCTCGTTAGCTTATCAGAAATTTATCGGGAAAAACAGACTAAGGGGTTTCTACGGTGTGCAAGTACTTGGCGGTTATGACAATACAAAATCAACTTATGTGTATGGAAATCCAATGAGTGAATTAAATCCAAAACCAACAAATACGGCATCTGCCTATGGCGTAAACAACGAGAGACCACTCGTCAGTCTTACTACAAACGATTTTAGTTTTGGCGGTGGAGTTATTGCTGGTTTTGAGTATTATATTATACCCAAACTATGTATTGGTGCTGAAGCAAGTTTAAATTTAATTTACACTCACGGAGGACAATTAAACTCTCAATCAGAAAGAGTGATTGGCAATCAGGTAATAACCAGCGATGTAGTTACATCTGGAGCAAATGGTTCTTCAGATTTTTCAATTCAAACTTCGCGCTTTACACCAAAAGGTTACCAAGACCAATTAGGATTTTATGTAATGCTACATTTTTAATTTCATATTAACTATCTTTATTTATCACTTTAGAAGTAAATACTCCTTGTCGGAGTATTTACTTCTTTGAGTTTCTGTTTATCATTTTGTTAAGTTTTTCAATCTT
>JBAXMR010000102.1:0-18904 GCA_037134195.1 Paludibacter sp.
TTTTTGTAAGTAGGTAAATCCGACGAAAGTTGCAGATATTCAGAAGCATACATAATGGTTGCTGCCAATGCTCCAATCATTTCTTCTTCCTCGTTTTCGAGCATTTCGGGAGTAAAAACCGAATCGACCCAACGTGTGGTATAACTTGCATCCACAAAATCAGGATGTTGTAACACAGTACGGCAGAAAGGAACGGTTGTTTTAAGTCCAATCATGCTGAAATCGTACAATGCATCCAATGTTTTTTCAATCACATCACTACGGTTATCGCCTTTCACAATAATTTTGGCAATCATCGAGTCGAAATAAGGTGTCACCACCGAACCACTGTGAACACCGGTTTCAATGCGGATAAAGTCTTTTTTCGGAAAATGAATTTTATCAATAAATCCGGTTTGCGGACTGAAACGGTTTTGCGGATCTTCACAGTTCACACGACATTCAATGGCCCAACCACTGATTTTTATATCTTCCTGTTTCAAAGTCAGTACTTCGCCAAGTGCTACCCGAATTTGCCAGTCGACCAAATCAACTCCGGTAACCATTTCGGTTACAGGATGTTCCACCTGAATACGGGTATTCATTTCCATGAAATAGTATGAACCATCTTCGTCCATTATAAACTCAATGGTCCCGGCAGAATAGTAGCCAATGGATTTGGCAAAGCGAACAGCCATATCGCCCATTTCCTTACGCATTTCGGGCGTTACACTTGCCGAAGGTGCTTCTTCAACTATTTTCTGGTGCTTGCGTTGCAATGAACATTCACGCTCACCGAGATGCACCACATTACCGTGTTTGTCACCCATTATCTGGAATTCCAAATGTTTCGGGTTTTGCAGGTATTTTTCGATAAACATATCACCGTTCCCGAATGCTGCCAAGGCCTCATCCGAAGCCGATTTGAAGTTACGCTCAATGGTGTCGGCTTTCTCCACGATACGCATACCGCGACCACCACCACCTGCAGAAGCTTTCAGAATAACCGGATAGCCAATTTTATCGGCAAAAGCTTTAGCTGCATCTGCATCAGTTATCGCACCTTCACTACCGGGAACTAAAGGTAAACCGCAGGTAATAGCCATGCTTTTTGCCACCGTTTTCAGACCCATATCGCGGATTAACTGCGGCGATGGCCCTATAAAGTTGATACCGTTATCAACACAAAGCTGTGCAAAATCAGGATTTTCGGACAAAAAACCATATCCGGGATGAACCAGGTCGATATTGTGTTCCATTGCTAGCTTTACAATCAGGTCGGCATCCAGAAAAATGGGTTTTTCATTTCCCGAATCGCGTGCCGGGATAATTTCATCCGCATAATTCATATAAAGAGCATCCGGCTCTTTGTCACTCTGAAAAACTACAGCCAACATGCCCAGTTTATGAGCTGCACGAATAATCCGAATGGCTATTTCGCTGCGATTGGCAATTAAAAGTCGTTTCTTCATTCTTTATATTGTTATTAGCCTCTGGCGATATTAGTTCGTGATATTAGTTCGTGATATTAGCCTTCGGCGATAATTGAAATCGTAATTCGTAAATGATTAAATCGTAAATTATAAAGGTATACTACCGTGTTTACGTGCCGGTTTAAAATACTGTTTGTTCGACAAAATTTCAAACGAAGTAATCAGAATCTGGCGTGTATCGGAAGGTGTAATTACCTCATCAATCAACCCAAATTCTTCTGCTTTATACGGATTGGCAACCTCATTTTTGTATTTTTCAATCAGTTCTTTTTCCAGTTCCTCACGATTTTCAGCTTTGGCAAGTTCGTGTTTGTTCACAATTTTGATAGCTCCACCAGGTCCCATAACAGCAATTTCGGCAGTTGGCCAGGCAAAGTTGAAATCACCACCGGTGTTTTTACTGCTCATTACAATATAGGCACCACCATAAGCCTTTCGGGTGATAATGGTGATTTTTGGCACGGTAGCTTCACAGAATGCGTATAGCAATTTGGCACCATTACGGATAATTCCAGTGTGTTCCTGCTCAATGCCGGGTAAGAAACCGGGAACATCTTCCAGAATTAGCAGCGGGATATTAAATGCATCGCAGAAACGCACAAAACGCGCACCTTTCACACTAGCATTGATATCCAGCGTTCCGGCCATAACTTTAGGCTGATTAGCCACAATTCCGATGGATTTACCATCTAAACGTGCAAATCCTACCAAAATATTCTGAGCATATTTTTCATGAACTTCGAAGAAAGAATCTTTATCAACCAGAATGTTGATAATTTCTTTCATGTCGTACGGACGGTTCGGATCATCGGGAATAATTTTATTCAAAAATTCCTGACGCGATTTATAAGAACTTATAAGATTTGAAACCGGTAAAGTTTCATAATTATTGGAAGGAATATAAGATAACAACTTACGAATCAACATAATGGTATGCTCTTCATCGTCGGAAACAAAATGAGCCACTCCACTTTTGCTGGCATGTACATTACCGCCACCGAGGCCTTCCATGTCAATATCTTCGTTCAACACCTCTTTCACAACGTCAGGTCCGGTTACGAACATATATGAAGTCTGATTGGTCATAAAAATAAAATCAGTCAGTGCAGGTGAATAAACCGCACCACCGGCTGCAGGTCCTAAAATAGCTGAAATCTGAGGAATAATGCCCGACGAGCGCACATTGTTACGGAAAATGGTGGCATAAGCAGAAAGACTTTTCACACCTTCCTGAATACGCGCTCCACCCGAATCCATCAAACCCACAATCGGACAACCCAGCTTCAGTGCCATTTCCTGCACTTTGGCAATTTTCATACCGTGAGCATACCCCAACGAGCCACCCAACACGGTGAAATCCTGAGCATAAGCAAATACACTGCGTCCCTGAACCAATCCCCGACCAACAACCACACCATCTCCAAAATTAGATTGTTTGCTGCTCATAGGCGTTTGAGAAGGTGATACAAAAGCGTCAAATTCAAAAAAAGTTCCTTCGTCGAAAAGCACGTTAATACGTTCACGGGCAGTTAGTTTACCTTTCAAATGCTGTTTGGTGGCGGCATTGTCTTCCATTTCCTGCAACGCTTTCAGTCGCTGCTCAAATACTTTGTTTTTGTTCATTATCTTATCACGGATTTTTCAGTATTTCAGAAAAAACAAATATCGTGTTTATCTTTCAAACTGAATTATATTTCGTTCAAATTTATAGTAAATACAAGTAAATATTGCACAAAAGTAATACAATTGTGCATAATTAAAAAACTATTTCAGCTTTTATAAGATTTAATTACCGAAAACGTTGTCAATATAAATCAGCTTTAGGTTCTGTTATCAACGCCTGTCTCCACCCTGTCGTTCAATCATCCAACCCGGATATTCGGGGTTTAATTTGCTTACTTCGTTGAGTTTAGACAATTCGTCAACAGAAAGTTTTATTTCTATAGCTTTCAGATTATCAAGCAATTGTTCCTGCTTTTTAGCACCTACAATAATACTTGTAACAACAGGTTGATGAAGTAACCATGCCAGTGCAATCTGAGCCACGGTCACCCCCTTTTGAGTTGCAATTAGCTGCATCACTTCAATAATATCGTACGCTTTTTCTTTATTTATGGGAGGAAAATCAAAATTCACACGGCGTCCACTTTCTTCGGCAGCACCGTTGCGGGTATATTTACCACTCAAAAAACCACCTGCCAACGGACTCCAAACCATCAAACCCAGTTTTTGGTCGAGCAGCAGCGGAATAAGTTCACGCTCCAGATCACGACCGGCAATGGTATAATAAGCTTGCAGGGATGCAAACTTAGCCAAATGCTGTTGTGCGGAAATACCCAACGCTTTCATTAGTTGCCATGCAGCCAGATTACTGCAACCAATGTAACGCACTTTACCGCTTTTTACCAACGTATCGAGTGCTTCAAGCGTTTCTTCCAGCGGTGTTTGTGCGTCGAAACCGTGAATCTGATACAAATCAATATAATCCATATTCAGTCGTGTCAGACTTTCGTCAGCCTGTTGTAAAATATGTTTCCGGCTTAACCCTGAGTTGTTTGGACCGGCACCCATCATACCACGCACTTTAGTGGCAATTACCAGGTCGTCACGTTTCAATCCCAAATCGCGGATGGCCTGACCGGTCATTTTTTCACTCAGACCTTCGCTGTACACATTGGCCGTGTCGATGAAATTAATTCCGGCATCAACAGCCGTTTTCACTAACCCGTTTACTTCATTTTGCGGTAGTGCACCAATATTTGTCCACATACCACGACCACCAAAGGTCATTGTTCCCAAACACAGTTCTGAAACTTTCAGACCTGTATTACCTAATAAATTGTACTTCATACGATATGATTTGTTTTTTATTTTCTGATTAAACCTGACTCAGCTTAGGGGAGAATCATTTTACTCTTTCGAATAAGTCAAATTTACAAGTAAAGATAAATAAATGAGATTATTATAGTTTATAAAGTTCTATAATTCATTAAAGAATTATTTTAAACGCAAAGCACGCAAATTTGATAAGACGCTAAGAAAAACTCTCAAGTTTTTCTCTTTGCGCTCTTTTCTGTTGAGCCGGGTGACGGATATTCTATGAACAAACAAGCTCTGTATTTATCTTGGCGTTCTTTGCGTTTAATTATAAAAGATAAAATATTTGATACTACTTACAACAAGTAAATCCCAATGAAGTTCACCGGGAATTAACTTATTATGATACAGAATTTCTGAATGCTTATTTTACAAATATCCAAAGGAGAAAAACAACTACCAACAAGGCCGGCAGCATGTTCATAATGCGAAGTTTTTTGATTTCGAGGATATTGATTCCCAGCCCAATGAGCAGAATACCGCCAACGCTGGTCAAACCCTGAATAATAACCGGAGTAAAAAAAGAACTTGCATACATGGCAAGTAAGGTCAGCAAGCCTTGAAAAATAAATAACGGAACAGCTGATACAATCACCCCGAAACCGAATGCCGAAGCTAATAACATACCCGAAAAGAAATCCATGAGCGACTTGGTAAACAGCAAATCGGACGAACCGCCTGTTCCTTCCTGAATAGTACCAAGTATGGTCATTGAACCTATACAAAACAACAGAAAAGCAGTTATCAGCCCTTCAGAGAACTTTTCGTTGCCAATGCGAAAACGCTTTTTCAGATAATCACCCATGCACTCCGCTCCCACTTCCAGATTCATCCATTCACCCAGCAATGAACCAATGGCCAAACTGCCTACAACAATAAGGATATGATCCATTTTCACTGCCATCGAGATTCCAATAGCCAGCGTAAACAACCCCACGGCCTGAAAGTAGATGGTAGTTACCCGCTCAGGCATGCTTTTCTTAAGCAATAAACCAATTGTTCCGCCGACTAGTACGGCTGCTGTGTTGACAAGTGTTCCAATCATTATTTCTACTATGTATATTCGTTTTGAAGGTCCAAATTTATGAAATTATATTTATCCAGCAAACCACCCCAAGCATAAAAAGAGTATGAAGATAAGCACATAAGCTATACACTAAATTTTATGAATAGAATAAACAAGGCATCACTATTCAGCGATGCCTTGCAAAATTTGTTTTAAAAAAAACTATTCTTTTACTATTTTATGAACACTTCTTCCTGCGGTTGTAATCACATCTACGAGGTACATTCCTTTGCTTAATGCTGATAAATCAACTTCATTTGTATTTAATTCTGATTTTAGCTGAGCACCTTGGAGGTTATAAACCTGAACATTTTTCACAGAGCCCGTTGAAGTAATATAAACTTTTGAAACAGTTGATGTTGGGAAAACATTACAATTCATATCGGCAACTATTGCATTTACTGAATTAGGAAAATCTACAATTCTATCCGTGTAAATCAATAAATCTCCGGGTGACATTTGGATGGACATGTTTGTATTCGTAACGATCAGAGGTTGGCCTGTAATCAGGTTGTACCATGTGCCTGTATTCGGAAACAATGGATTTGCATTGACAATAATCGATGCATCAAAATTACCGAGAACAATCATATTTAAACTTGAATGTGATAGAGCAATTCTGCGACCCTGACTCCAGTCAGAACTTGTGACACTCGTAACAAAGGAACCCTGCGTAAATGCAGTTGGATAAAGTTTTCGTAAGGTGATTATTTTCGCACAAGCATCGGCAGCAGCTTTACGTTCTGTCAGATTTAACCAGTTCCAAGAAGGTTGTTTTTCGTTTGTACGGCCACCGTTTGAGTTAATAGAATAATCAAATCCCATTTCACCAAACTCATAAATCATTTTAGGTCCGGGGAGCAAAGTGGTGAAAGCGATATTTAAAGGCACGCGTTTTATACGTGCCACAGAGTCAGTTTTCAATGTTCCCGTTCCATAAGTTTTTGCTTTGAAAAAGTTACGTTCCTCATCATGACTTTCAGCATACCCCACCCATTTACGTGGTGTAGATATCATACCAGAAAAATCACTGCTGCTTTGAAAACCCATTGCTGCCTGACAAAAAGAATTATTCATATTCTGCCACAGATACATTCCTCTGTTGGCTAATTCAGTTTGTTCGCTACTAGCTCCTAGATGCTCTAGAATAAACATCACATCACTTTTTGCTTCTTTTGCAGCATTATAATAATCAGTAAGATGTCCAATCCGTTGAATGTCATATGATTCTTCAGTTCCGGAGTTTTGAGTAAATCCTTTAGCCAAATCCATTCTATATCCATCAACTTTGTATTCATTTATCCAGTATTTTAATACTCGCTTAAAATACTCTTTTGTACCAGTAAAATTGTGATTAAAATCGTTTAACACGCTGTAATTATGTGGCGCAACTGCATTCATCCATGGGTTATTTGCTGCCGGTCTGTTATTGACAGAATCCCAGTAAAGCAGTGCAAACGGACAAATTCCCGATGCCTGATTGAAAACCATATCCAGAATTACTGCAATACCCCGTTTATGACATTCGTCAATAAATTTTTTATATGTATCGGGTGTTCCGTAAGCTTTATCTGGAGCAAAGTAATGATTAGGATTATAGCCCCAACTGTTATTGCCATCAAACTCCTGAATAGGCATTAATTCAACGGCTGTGATACCAAGATTCTTTAGATAATCAAGCTTAAGTATAGCTGCATCAAGCGATTTTTCTTTAGTAAAATCCCTTAAAAGCGTTTCATATATTACCAGATTCTCAGTTGATGAAACTGTAAAGTTAGGAATCTGCCAGTTATATGCTGTTTTTGATGTTTGAAGTGTGGCAACCAGACCGGTTGTTTTTCCTACCGGATATGGTTTCATATTAGGAAAAATTGTATTATACTGATTTATCCATTGATCATTCCATGGATCGAGAACTAATTCGGTATATGGATCGCTTGAACGGATTGAACTATCAACCAAATATTGAAATCCATACATTTTGCCGGGTGTTAGATTAGTAAGAGTGTACCACCAGTAATCGCCATCTTTTTTCATCTGATATGCATTCAACTGCAACCAATTATTGAATTCACCAATAAGAAATACATTTGATTTATTAGGAGCATATAATACCAATGTTGCTGTATTACTATCAATATAATTAATTCCATCGGTTAATCCGGTTGGACGGGTTTGTGTTGTTACAGGCGCAGGTACACAAATATATACTGTATCATAAACTGTTGTACCACTAACTGTTGCTGAACCGATTAACGTATAATCAGTTGTATTGGTAAATGTAAAGGTAGTTGTCAGAGTTGTTGAGTCAGCAGCAGATGCTTTAATATCAGTACCGTTTATATTTATTTTCAACGATGAATTAATTGACGATGCAATTTTAATTGGCATTATCGTTCCTACAGTTGTAACGCCATCGGATGAAGGTGATACAAATGCTACATTTAAACCTGATTGATATACATTCACAAACAAATCAGCTCCACCAATATCTTTACCGGTTAAACTACCTGTTTTATTTCTAAACACAAAGGCTAGTTTTGTTACTATTTCTCCGGATGACAATCCATAATATGAAGTCATATCAGGAGTTATACTAAGTTTCCATTTATTGTTGCCAAGTGAAGTTAATTTATATTTCTTGGAATTATCACCCCACACAGGAGCATGTTTCCAATCAGTACTACCTTTACTTAATGATGTAATAACTCCTGCATGAGCAAAAACAGTATCGGTAGCAGCAAGGTTTTTTAATCCTGTAGCACCTAACGAGGCATCGTAAATAATATCAAAAGCACCTCCTGATTGCGTTAGAAATTGTGGGGATGTTGTAATAATCTGAGCATTTGAAAACAATGTCAGGATAGAAATTGAAATAAGTAAAAATAGTTTTTTCATGTTATAATTGGATTTTGATTTTATAATTACAAAGACCTGACAAAAATAAAACAATATTATCTTCACAATCATGCAATTAGAGGTACTTAAACTAATTTAAAGTGCAAACGATTGCAATTAAGGAATAGGATACATTAAGAATATAAATTACATTCAGTTATTAATAACAAAAAAGATTTTTGAGGTATTGGAAATCACACAATAAGATTTTAGTTATATGGAATATAGATTCTGTTCAAAATATACTTTCTCTTTAATCAGAACTAAATCGGCTGAATTTCTCAATAAAATTCAGCCGATTTGTTGTTGTGTATTACAATACTAAATAAAAGTGAGTAAACAATAGACAGTTTTTTATTTTTGTTCCTTTTTGTTGATATAGTTTTCTTCAATGTCACTCCAACGACGAATTTTCAATTTAGTGTTATAATGTTTCTCATAACTCTTCAGGAAGAGAATCAACCATTCGCCACTCTTTTCTCGTGTCTTTGGATTTTGATATACTGTTTGTTCCATCGCAGAAATAAAGTCCTCCAATGAGACAAAAGGTTTATATCTAATCGTTTTACCTTTTGAATACCATACAGCAGGTCTGATTTTGTGTACAACTTTATCCTTTATTTGTAGGTTTAGAGGCCAATTTTCCATTCTACGGCATATTTCCCAAACTTTATGCAACCACAATTTCTTAATAACAACAAATCCATCTTCTTGCATTTGATAGCCAAATATCAGGTATTGAGTATTAAGCATAAATGGTTGGTTAATTATTTCAGATTGATATGCATTAAAGTCAGCAATATCAAAGCCTGGTGATTTGTCATAATTAAAAGCTTTAACTTCTAGTAATTCTGTAGTCTTGTTGTGTGGATCTAAATAAAAATCTGGTGGCATTTGAGTGTTCGGATTTAACCGATATTCAATATCGTTGGCTTTCAGCCATCCTTCAAGCCATTCTTGCATTATGTTTCCGACAACATCTCGTTGTTTGACTATAATATCAACATTTCCTAAATAGAATTTTATTTGCCCTTTTACTTCTAGGATTTTATCCTCAAGCATTAATTTGTCGAAAACTTCTTGTGCGGTTAATTTCATATATTTTGATTTTATCATTATTCCATATTGTCAATAATCTTTCTGAGACAGCTCTCACGATAGGAACAGTTACCGTATTCCCTAGTAAATCGTAGCCTTCATCTATTCCAACATCAAATTTATAGTTTTCAGGATAACCGAAAAGTTTCAGACCTTCGGTTAACGTAAGAGTTCGTATGCCTTCATTGTCTGCAACAAAAAGTTTTTTCATGTCCATTGCGACTAAAGTCGGAGCAATTTCATTTGGGCAAAGCACTTTATTTACTTCAAAGCTTAGCTTGCCCGACACAATATTGTAGCCAAGTGGCAATGTGGGATCTTGTTGACGTACAGTTCTTGTTTCTCCAAGAAGATCTGTTTCTTTCACAAGTCGTTTTGGGTGTTCTTTTTTTAAATACCTTTTTTTTACAAGGTCTTCGAGCATTTCTTCCAAATTCTGGTGATTATTGAATGTGGAAATTTGTTGTAATGTCAATGGCATTCCATCCATCCAATCAATACCAAATTCCTCTGCCCAGCGTTTTTTTCTTCGCTCTTTAAACAGTTGATTTAGTAATTTCTTTTGTTCATCCGAGACTTTCCCTTTTAATTCAATATCCCAACTGTGAATGTTATTTTTTCCTCCACGTTTATCCTTTATTGACTTACCGTACAATTGTTCAATGGAATAGTGTGATAAAAGCAATTCGGTAAATTTACTTTTGATAGTTGGTTTGCCGTACTCAATAACAGATTTTAATTTTGTCGTCTGTTCTTTAAAATTATCAAGTGAAGGAGCTTCAATTTTTGTTCCAACAATATAAACGCGTTTCCTGTCTTGTGCCAATCCGAAATTCTTGGAGTTTAGCAATTTCCATTTAACTTTATATCCAAGAACTTCTAAATGGTCAATAATTGTAGCCAAAGTTCTACCAGTTTTAGCATTTTTGTCAACTTTGTCATGGTTTATAAGACCTTCAACATTTTCAAGAATAAAACCAAACGGTTTTTTGTCTTTTAATATTTTTTCAATTTCAAAGAACATTGTTCCCCGAGTGTCCATAAAACCTAACCGTTTACCTGCTGCCGAAAATGACTGACAAGGAAATCCTCCCAAAAGGAAATCAAAATCAGGAATTTCTGAAGTTGGAATCTTTGTAATATCTCCGCTGACTATTTCGTTTGGATAATTTTGTTTCAGCACTTTCACTGCGTAAGGTTTAATCTCAGAAGTCAGGACACATTCAGTATCTATTCCAAGTGCTTTTGCTGTTTGTTCAAATCCTAAACGAATTCCACCAATTCCAGCGAACAAGTCGATAAACCTAATTTTATTTCCAAGATTATTATCTCTTTCCATATTCAACAATATTTTCTTGTACTAAATTCAACACTTCACTAGCTTCCTTCTCGTTTTTCACAACGTCATATATTTGGTCTGCAAGCCAAATCTTTAATAGTTCATCATGTTTACATTCGAATAATTCTGAAAGAATAAATACTTGTTCTCTTTTTGCTCGTCTGTCTCCTTTTTCTATTTTACAATAGGTTGCTGTATCAATCTCCAATGCAGCAGCAATTTGCCTTTGAGGCATCTGTCGGAAATCTCTTAGTTGTTTTATTTTCTCTGCAAATAACATATTGAATTATTTTGTCTTGACATTATTTGGCAAATATAGATAAAAGTATTTAGATTTAGTTCCGTTTCTCGATTATTTTTTCAACAATTTCTTATATTTTCCGCTCTTTCATTTTAAACGGCTACGCCTAACATATAACAATTTTAAAAATATATTTAGACCCAAAATAATAATTTATAAGGCGGAGATGGGTTATTTTAAAAAATACAAAAGCTCTACTATGCGAAGAGCTTTTATAAAATATTTCTAATGCTTATAATCTACACCAGCCCTTCAATCTCCAACATTTCGTCAACGTCCAAACGATAATCAACATATTTGACTCCAAACCCGAATAGTTGTCTGAAATCGCGGGTGTAGCCGCAGGGATCACCCAATTTATGAATGGTTTCGGTGGAAATAACATCCCAAATTTCTTTCATTTCTTCCTGCACATCGTCGCGCATTTCCCAGTCGTCGATACGAATACGTCCGGCTTCATCAAGCGGAACTTCAGCACCATTGAAGAGTTTGTCGGCATACATTCGTTGAATTTGCTCAATACAACCTTCGTGAATCTTCTTGGCTTTCATCACTTTGAAAAGCACGGTGATATAGAGCGGAATAACCGGAATAGCCGAACTGGCTTGAGTTACCAATGCTTTATTCACTGAAACATACGCTCTAAGTCCGTTGGATTTTAGTTTTTTAGTCATTTTTTGGGCGGTAGCTTCCAGATGATCTTTGGCACGACCAATACTTCCTTTGCGGTAGATTGGCTCTGTTACTGATGGACCGATATACGAATAAGCCAGTGTCAGTGCATTTTCAGCCAAGACACCGGCTGCCTGCAACGCATCAATCCACATTTCCCAATCCTCGCCACCCATTACGGCTACGGTATTTTCAATTTCTTCGTCCGAAGCAGGTTCAATCGTTATTTCCGTTACCACACCGGTATGAAACTCAACTGTTTTATTGCTATAGGATTGACCGATAGGTTTCAGCACCGAGCGATGCGTCACACCCGTTACCGGATGCGTACGAACGGGAGATGCCAGGCTGTAAATAATCATGTCCACCTGACCTAAATCTGCTTTTATCAGTTCAATGGTCTTTTGTTTAATTTCATCTGAAAATGCATCACCATTTATGCTTTTGGCATACAAACCCGCTGCATGTGCTGCTTTGCTGAATGCTGCCGTATTGTACCAACCGGGCGAAGCAGTTTTTTCGGGTTGTGGTTCTTTTTCAAAAAAGACACCTATTGTAGCTGCATCGGAGGCAAAAGCACTTGTAATGCGCGATGACAATCCGAAACCGGTTGAAGCTCCGATTACCAGCACCTTTTTAGGTCCTTCAATTTTTCCTTTTGATGTTACGTAGTCAATTTGCTTCAGGACATTTAGTTCGCAACCGGTGGGGTGAGCTGTAAGGCTGATAAAGCCACGCATTCTCGATTTTACAATCATTTTTAATAAGTGTATTGTTTGTTTTATTCATTCAGTGATAAACATAACTTTTCAAACAACCTGTAAGAGAAAATGTTTAATATCCGCAGTACAAATTACAGTCGCCAAAAAATTATCTTTATCTTTGTTCCTGTTTTCAATATGTAGTTATAGAATTAATTAAAAACTCACATATTCAATCTTTTACACTTTGTATTAAAGATAAAGTTACAAAGTCTAGTGTTTAAAATTAAAACGCAAAGAGCGCAAAGAAAAATTTAATACAATCAATAAATTAAATACATCCGCAAGGAACGCAAAGAGAAAAACTTAAAAGTTTTTCTTGGCGTCTTAGCATCTTAGCGACTTTGCGTTGAAAAAAATTGCAACTAACTATTGTGTTTAAAAACAATACTAATTCTGGATGAAAAATTTCAACAACATAGGACTTTATCTGTCCAACACTTCCAATAAAAAGCAAATTATCAGGCTGATAATGGATAATCAGTTTCTGCAACACTATATCGATTTAAGTACGTTGAAAGGCACACTTCATTCCACTATTACCATTGAGAAGCTGGTTGATGAAGAACTTCGTCACGACCGGTTTGTGATTCAAACTGCCGGGAATAAAAGTCTGCAATCCATGTCGAGCGGTCAGCAAAAAAGGTCGCTACTCTCCTACCTCATTGCTCAATATCAGGGTTATATGGTGCTCGATGATGTGTATAGCAATATTGATAAGGAAACACAACTTGCCATAACCAAATCGCTTACAGAGCTTTCGGAAACTACCGTTCTGATTCAGCTTTTCTTCCGCAAACGGGATGTGTTACCCTGTATGGATACAATTCTTTCAGTCAATGAGCGGAATGAAATTGTGGAAGAACAAACTATTGCTGAATTTATAAATGCGGATAAAAATCAGGGAAATGTATCACATCACTTTACACTACCCAAGCAATATGCTGAAAATCATGTAGATGTTGACCCGCTGATTCAATTGAATTCTATTTCGGTTCGCTACGGCGAAAAAGAGGTACTGGATAAGGTAAGCTGGGAAATCCGCAAAGGGGAATTCTGGCAACTGGTCGGGCCAAACGGTTCGGGGAAAAGCACGCTTATCACCATGATTAGCGGCGATAATCCCAAAGCGTATGGGCAGGATATGACCCTTTTCGGACGAAAAAAAGGATCGGGCGAAACAATCTGGGATATCAAACGACAGATTGGTTATTTCACGCCCTCCATGATAAATCAGTTTACCCGCAATGACTCTGTGGAAAATATGATTATTTCGGGGCTAATGGACTCAGTCGGGTTATATACTGTCCCCAGCGAAATGCAGAAAGACATGGCCAAAGCATGGATTGAGATGCTCGGACCATCGTTTCGCAACAAATCGTTTCAGAGTCTTTCCATTGGTCAGCAACGCATGGTGATGGTAGCACGTGCCATGGTGAAACACCCGCCACTGCTTATCCTCGACGAGCCGACCATCGAACTGGACGACGAAAACAGCCGGCTGTTTATCGACATGGTCAACGCCATTGCTGCCGAAAAACAGTTAGCCATCATCTATGTTTCGCATCGAGACGAAGAAGACCTGAAGCCTGAGCGCATTTTTGAACTTGTAAAGGCTGAGAAAGGATATACGGGAATTGTTAAGAAGCAAGTGTCGCAGTTAACAGTAAGCAGTAAGCATGTTAACAGTTGACAGTTAATAGTTGGCAGTGGCAGTGTTAGTAAGTAAATAGTTTCATTTTCAAATCAACATATTTTCAAATCGTCTCATTTTCAAATTAATTTACACCATGTTAATCATTGCTATTTCATTTATTTTTGCCGCCTGTATTTTGTACAGCGTGGGTGTATGGGCAGAGAAAATCAGCAAAAGGCTTAAAAGCTGGCACGTTGTCGTTTTTTGGATTGGTTTAATTTGTGATACCATCGGCACAGGTGCTATGAGCAAGCTCGCCGGGTCAATCATTCAGTTTAATATTCACGGACTGACAGGTTTGTTGGCAATTATTCTGATGTTATTTCATGCCGTTTGGGCTACCAGTGTAGTTATGAGGAAAGACGAAAAAATGATTCTTCAATTCCACAAATTCAGCATCGTGGTTTGGATTATATGGCTGATTCCCATGCTTTCGGGTATGATATTGGGTTCGAACGTGTGATTTTCTTTGGGTTTTAGCCACATCAGACCTTATAAATTGTTATATTTGCAATAAAAAGATTTCCGATGAAATTTACTCCTGAAAAATACAGAATTGCTGACGAGCCGATGAAACCATTTATTGACCCTGAGGAAATATGGGGTTACATTAATAAAACTGTTTCCGGAAAAGAAAAAGTACGGGAAATAATTTCAAAATCATTAGCCAAAAACCGTCTGAATCTCGAAGAAGTGGCTGTTTTGGTCAATACCGACGATGCCGGACTGATTGAAGAGATTAAAGAAGGCGCCCGAACGCTGAAACGCAACATTTACGGGAATCGGATTGTACTTTTTGCTCCGCTTTACATCGGAAATCAGTGCTCCAACAATTGTACGTATTGCGGATTTCGCTCCTCAAACACCGAGGCTGTTCGGAAAACCCTTTCCGATGAAGAGATTGTTAGTGAAATAGAAGCACTGGAAGATAACGGACAGAAACGGCTCATTCTGGTTTACGGAGAACATCCGCTTTACACGCCTGAATACATTGCCCACACCGTAAAACTGGCTTATTCCATAAAAAAAGGCAATGGTGAAATCCGCCGTGTCAATATCAATGCTGCTCCGCTGGATATTGAAGGTTTCAAAACCGTGAAAGAAGCATCCATTGGAACTTATCAGGTTTTTCAGGAAACTTACCATCCCGATGCCTATAAAAACTATCATCTATTCGGTAAAAAATCGGATTACGAATACCGGCTGACATCGCTGGATCGGGCTCAGGAAGCCGGAATTGACGATGTGGGTATTGGTGCTTTGTTTGGATTGTACGACTGGCGTTTTGAAGTGCTGGCACTGGTTCGGCACACCAATCATTTGGAAGCCTGCTACAATGTGGGACCACACACCATTTCGTTTCCGCGGGTAAAGGAAGCTTCCACGCTGGATATAAGTCATCAGTATTTTGTGGACGATGCTGATTTCACAAAGTTGGTTGCCATTCTCCGACTAGCTGTGCCATACACCGGCATGATTCTTACCGCCCGCGAACCGGCTCATCTCCGTGATGAAATTATTCAGTTTGGTGTTTCGCAAATTGATGGCGGAACAAAGATAGAGCTGGGTAGTTATTCCGACGAACAGCTTCACCAAAGCAACCTGAATAAAGGCCAGTTTCAGATAAACGACGACCGCTCGCTGAACGAAATTATCAATGAATTATTGGATCAGGATATGCTGCCGTCGTTTTGCACTGCCTGTTACCGACTTGGCCGCACCGGTGAGCATTTTATGGAATTCTCTGTTCCGGGTTTTATTAAACGCTATTGCTCGCCCAATGCCATCCTTACACTGGCTGAATATCTGGTGGATTATGCTCCCGAAAACACTGCAAAAAAAGGTTGGGAAGTGATAAATAGCAATATCGAGATGCTGGAAGATAAAACCATAGAAAATTCTATTCGCGAGAAAATTGAACTAATAAAATCAGGCAAACGGGATTTGTATTATTAACCGAGTTTAATAAAAAAATAGTAACTGGTAACTGGTAAATGATTAAATGGTAAATAATTGATATGAAAGGAAAAGATTTTAAACCACACATCGGCATATTTGGACGGCGAAATTTCGGGAAAAGCTCCTTAATCAATGCTCTAACAGGCCAGGATGTTGCCATTGTTTCCGAAATTGCCGGAACTACCACCGACCCGGTAAAGAAATCGATGGAAATTTTCGGCATCGGTCCGGCTATTATTATCGACACTGCCGGGATTGACGACCACGGCGAGTTGGGCGAGAAACGAATTGCCAAAACACTTGATGTGATTAAACAGATTGACTGCGCCGTGCTGGTTATTGCCGAAAATACTTTTGGTGATTTTGAAGAAATGCTGACAGAGAAATTCGACAAGCATAAAATTCCCTACCTGATAGTTAACAACAAAACGGACATTGAGCCACTTCAGAACGAAACAATTCGTAGAATTCGGCAACTTACAAATTCTTTGATTATTGAATTCTGTTCCATCTCTGATTTCAATCACGACGGAATTATTGAAGCTTTGAAAAGCACCATTCCCGAAACTGCATACCAAACTCCCTCCCTGCTGAAAGGAATTATCGGACACGGTGATATTGTAATGCTTATCACGCCCATTGATTCTGAATGTCCCGATGGTCGAATGATACTTCCGCAGGTGATGGCTATCCGCGATGTACTGGATAATGATGCGATAAATATTGTGGTGAAAGAAACCGAAGCCGAATTATTTCTGAAAAAGACCGGAATTAAGCCTAAACTTGTCATAACCGACAGTCAGGCTTTTGGTTTTGTGAACAAAATCATTCCACCCGAAATACCGCTGACAGGCTTCAGCGTGGCCTATGCACACATGCGTGGTCCGTTTGACGAGTATGTGAAAGGCGCAAAAAAAATCTCCGAACTAAAAGACGGTGACAATATCCTGATTCTCGAATCATGCACCCATCAGGTTAGTTGTGAAGACATTGGCAGATTTAAAATTCCACGCTGGCTGAAAAATTTTAGTGCTAAACAACTTGAATTTGATGTGGTGGCAGGTTTAGCCGAAATTCAAAAACCGATTACTGACTATGCGCTAATTATTCAGTGTGGTGGATGTATGATTACACGTAAACAGGTTCACAGCCGACTGGCTGATGCGATCGAAGCCGGTGTTCCGGTGACAAATTATGGTTTGGCCATAGCTTACATGAATGGAATTTTTGAACGGGCTATTGCTCCGTTTATGAAGGATCTCACCCCAACCCTCTCCGGGGGAGAGGGAGAAAGCGGAAAATAAAGCTTTTATTGACTAAAACTCCATAGGAGTTTAATTTGCATAACCCCCAGTGGAGTTTACGGAACTGGGGGATGCAGAATAACCAGTATCTCCAACCCCGAAGTGGGTTGAACATAAAATAAAAAAATGGAATCAATCAGCGACATAGTAAACAAACCTCATCTTGACAGAGACAATATTATTCGCCTACTTTCGATTACTGAGCGAACAGAGCACGAACAGCTGATTAAACACGCCTATTCCATAAAAGAACAAATCGTTGGTCGAAAGGTATATCTTCGTGGATTGATTGAGTTTTCCAATTACTGCAAAAAGAATTGTCTGTACTGCGGTATCCGAAGCGAAAATGCGAAAGTAAACCGTTACAGCATGACCGATGACGAAATTCTGGAAACGGTTGAATTTGCAGTCGAAAATCGCTTTACAGGCATTGTGCTGCAATCGGGCGAGCAGCAAAGCGATGAATTCACAGAACGAATTACCAAACTCATCTACAAAATAAAGCAAGCTACGAATCCCGAATTTCGCTTTACACTTTCGTTGGGCGAACAGTCGTTTGAAACCTACAAAGCCTGGTTTGAAGCCGGAGCACAACGCTATTTACTGCGAATTGAGACTTCCAGCGAAGAATTGTATCGCAAAACTCATCCCGATAATAAGCTTCACGATTTCAAAACCCGCCTGCAATGCCTGAAAAATATTCAGAAAGTCGGGTTTCAAACCGGAACAGGTGTGATGATCGGACTACCCTTTCAAACTATTGAAAATCTGGCGGATGATTTATTGTTTCTGAAACAAATGAATATCGATATGGTGGGAATGGGACCTTATCTGGAACACGCCGATACACCACTGTACGAATACAAAGATTCATTACTTCCATTGAACGACCGTTTTAATCTGTCGCTTCGGATGATTGCTGTGTTGCGGATTTTGATGCCCAACATTAATATTGCTTCCACCACCGCACTTCAGTCTATCGTCCCGATGGGGCGCGAACACGGTCTGAAAGCCGGTGCAAATGTGCTAATGCCCAACCTCACTCCGGGCAAATACCGTGGAAATTACCTGCTGTACGACAACAAACCCTGCATTAACGAAGAAGCTGACGATTGTATTGACTGCCTTTCAAGCCGCGTACAAATGATTGGCGAGGAAATTGCCTACGATGATTTTGGTGATTCCAACCATTATAAAAAACGTCAGAAGTCAGTTTAATTATTTCAGAACTTCAGCCTTTATTATTTTCACATCCTCAACAGGACGATCATTAGCACCGGTTTTTACGTTTGATATATTCTCCACAATATCAAGTCCTTCAAGTACTTCGCCAAAGACTGTATATTCTCCATCCAGATGAGGTGTACCGCCAATAGTTTTATAGACCTCACGTTGAAGTGGTGTCATTTTTCCTGTTTTCAGCATTGGGACACCCTATGAAAAATTGACAATTTTATAAAG
>JBAXMR010000103.1:0-18866 GCA_037134195.1 Paludibacter sp.
ATGAAAAGTTGGATGATTCTTCGTGGAATCAGGTAAATATTCCTCACACATGGAACACGACTGATATTACTGATGAAACAAGAGGCTATCGCCGTGGGATTAGTTGGTATCGTAAGCATTTTATGTTGTCAAAAATTGAATCGGAACAGAAAATTCTTTTGCAATTTGACGCCGTTTCTATCAAAGCTGATGTTTTTGTAAATGGCAAATTAGCAAAAACACATATTGGAGCATACACCGCTTTCACTGTTGACATTACAAATTTGATTCAGGTTGGTGATAATGTTATTGCAGTGAAAGCTGATAATAGTGCATCTTTAGCTGACGAAGTTCCTCCTGTGGCAGGAGATTTTAGTATGACCGGTGGTATTGGCCGCAGTGTTTATTTAACGAAAATCAATAAGGTTTGTTTTGATGTAGAAACCTATTCATCGCCGGGAGTATTTGTTGAAACGCCATCGGTTTCTGAAAAATCGGCAATTGTACGGGTACATGGGAATATTAAAAATGAAACAGTAGAAAATCAACGCCTGATAGTTTCGCATGAAATTACAGATGATAAAGGACTGCTAATCAAAAAGATTCAAAAAACTTTAGTATTAAAACCAAACAGCATTTCTAAGTTCGATGAGCTTTTTCCGGAATTGAATGACCCTAAATTATGGTCGCCGGACTCACCCATATTGTATCAAATACATTCAACCATTAAAAATGCAAAAACCGGCTTGACATGGCACGAAATAACCAGCCCACTGGCTTTTCGTTGGTTTAAAGTTGATAACACCGGGTTTTACCTCAATGGCAATAAATTGAAATTGAGAGGTGCTGCACGTCATCAGGATTTTGAAGGAACAGGAATGGCTGTCCCTATTGAAATGAATCGAAAAGACATGATTCAACTGAAAGAAATGGGAGCCAATTTTGCCCGAATTTGTCATTACCCTCAAGATGAAGCAATATATAGAACCTGTGATGAAATTGGGCTGATTGTATGGAGCGAAATACCAATAGTAAATGAGGTAAAACAAAACGAAATGTTTTATTATAATTCAAAGGAAATGCTTAAGGAAATGATTTATCAGAATTACAATCACCCAAGCATTGTAATATGGGGCTATATGAACGAACTTTGGGATTATCATGATAAAGCAATAGAATTGGCTGATAGTTTAGAAAATATTGTGCGCAAAATTGATAAAAACAGATTGACAACAGTAGCTTTTCATGCAGTAATGAATGAAAAACCTTTTACACAAACTAATCGTGAAATGTTTGACATCTCAATGATTAATGGTGTTAATGTGTACGAAGGTTGGTATGTTGGAGATTTTAAATCAATGGTCGATATTTTTGATAAATTCAGAGCTCTTTCGCCAAATCGGCCAACCTTTTTATCAGAGTTTGGCGCAGGCTCAGATAACCGGATACATACCTATAAACCACAAATATTTGATTTTAGCCCGGAGTATCAAATCGAATTTAACAAACATTATATCAACGAAATAGAACGTAGAGATTACTATGTAGGATACTCCATTTGGAATTTTATTGATTTTCATGTAGACGGACGAATAGATGTGCAACCGAACCTGAATAATAAAGGAACGGTTACTTCTGACCGTCAGCCCAAAGACATTTATTACTATTTTCAAGCGCGTTGGAGCAAAAAACCTATGGTTCATATTGCTTCAAATTGCTGGACTGAACGTACTGAAGTTTGTGATAGCACAGTTCTAATCCGACCAATTTCTGTATTTAGTAACCAATCCGAAGTTGAACTTTTCCATAACGGTAAATCTTTAGGAAAAAAAGCAGTTGTTGATGGAGAAGTGAGATTTGAAATTCCATTTGAAAATGGAAATAACCAATTGCTTGCAGTTGCCGGAAAGGAAATAAATAATGTAGAAATAAATATGAATTTTGTTCCTACAGATTTATCAAAGAATACTATGCTTGAAAATGGATTATGCATTAACCTTGGTCAAGACCATAGCTATTTTTTTGACAAAAATTTGAATCAGATGTGGATGCCCGACCAAACTTACAAACCCAACAGTTGGGGTTATGTGGATGGTTTGAAGTTCGATTCCTGGCCTGAAAACAAAGCACATAATGGTGTTCGAAACGGTGTGGCTGCAAATATCAAAAACACTGATTTAGAACCTGTTTTTCAAACTTTTCAGATGGGAATTTCGGAATATAAGCTGGATGTTCCATCTGGAAAATATAAAATTGACCTATATTTCGTTGAACCTTTTAGCAAAAACGAATTGAAAAAAACTGAAAGAAGTGGCGTATCGACAAGTGGAGAACGAGTTTTTGATGTGCTAATTAATAATGAACTTGTCATTGAAAAATTAAATTTACACAAAGATTATGGCTATCAAACTGCTGTAATAAAAGCTTTTGAGATTTCAACAGAAGGAAGTCTTTCTATTAAATTAAATGCAATAATCGGAAAAACTGTATTGAGTGGAATAAAGATTCAAAAATTATAGTTAAGTTAAGGTTTGATTTTTATATTTCTTCCAAATGCAATTCACTTATCAAAATGGATAAAGCTTTATTTTTATCAATCATAGTTTGTAATGTTGGGCTAAAGAAACTTTGAATTTCAGGAAAGACCTCACTCCTGACCTCTCTGACCTCTTTCCCCCTTCGGGAACTTTCTCCGAGCTCTATCCCCCTATGGGTACTTTCTCCAAGTGGAGAAAGAGTTGGGACTTTTTGAGTTTCTGGAGAAAGTGATGGGACTTTTTTAGTCACTGGAGAAAGGAATTCAACTTTTTGAGAATTTGATGAAAGGGGAAATTTCAGTTCTTCAATCATATAATCGGCAATGTCAAATCCATTTGCTCGATCAAATTCACTTGCTTCGCCTTCCAATAAATTTGATATTAACACTTTACAATGACATTGCTCTTGGAGCTCTTCAGCTTTAATACTCCATTTCTCATACGCTCCTAAATCAGGATATAACATTACATTCCTATTTTTAAGCACTTTGCATTTCTCAATAGACAATCCGTTGATGTTTCCTGCAGCGAGCCAAATTAATTCAGGCATTATACAACTTGCAATGATTGCTGATTTTTCGCTTTCTACAATTGCTACCTGTTTGTCAGGATAAATCTTCAATAAATGTTCACCAAAGAAACACTGTTGTAAGTTGAAATCTTCTGGCAATGCTCCGGTTTTCTTTAGCTTGTTATGTACCCAATCGATAGCTCCACTTTCGTGTTTAAGGCGTTTGCCTGTTGTTGTATTATATTGCATAATTTTTCCTGTTCGGACTTTTCCTGTTATGTCTATTTGCCAGAAGATGACTTCTTTGTTTTTGGTTGCTCCCAAAGCATAAATATCAGCAGCTTTTCGTATTTGTTCGTCAGAGAAATAGTCAAATAAGAAGCGCACAAAATTTGATTTGTAGGAAGCGGATTTTTCAACGAAGGAGAAAGGTACCTCACCCCCAGCCCCTCGACCGCTCCCGTCCTGCGGACACCCTCTCCCGAGTGAGAGGGAAAATGGTATTGATTGTTTCTGGGAGGGAGTAGAGCGTTTCTCAACATTGGTTGTATTTGAGGAGTATGACCCCTCCCGACCTCCTCGAAAGGGAGGAGAAAGAGACCTCACCCCAGCCCTCTCCATAGGAGAGGGAGAAAGAGGATTATCAATAAAAAATTGTTTCGGTGTATAATGGTAACCACATTTGGATTCGCGATTACATTTGCCAACAATATCGTGAATTGGTTTGTGTGTGTTGCCATCTAAATACTGAGTGAAACTAAGCTTGGCTTTGCATGATGGGCATGTGTGACGGGTGTCTTTGCCTTTGTAGGGTTGGAGGTAGTTCATCTTTGATAGTTGACAGTTGATAATTGACAGTTGATAATCTGCATTTTAAATTTTTAAATAAGTCGAAGGCAATGAATATTTTAGGAACAGTTAGGAACATTAGTAACAGTGTTCCTAATGTTCCTAACTGTTCCTATTTTCAGTTTTTCTTGAACGTTTTACGATACGGCCAACTTTCACTTTAAAACTTTCAAAATTATTTTCGTTTTTACAAAGTTTTTTGGCAATGGCATAAGCGCTGATACTGGGTTCATTCTGAATTAATTCTGCAATCTGACTTTCAAGTTCTTCTTTTTCTTTTTCTGAAACTGCTTTCAAATGGTGAGACTCAGAACCAAAATCGAGAAATTCAAATTGCAGGAAGTTTGTAGGTTTGCTTATGTTGCAAACACAAACATTCTCGGAATCATATATTATCTCCGTATTTCTAGCTTTAATCATTTTGATATACCGAACTCCTTTATCGGTAGAACTTTCGCCAATAGAAAAACTGCTGTCACAGAAATTTATCAACATTTTACTGCCTTGTAAGTCGTTTCGGGTGATTGGCTTTGATAAATCTCTTTTAGGAGTATGTGCCAAAATAAGCAAGGATAAATGATATTTATTTTTCAGCGTTTTTAATTCTTTCATCAATGGCAGTGCATCTTTTGCTTTCTCGGTTTCTGTGCGTAGATAGGTGAGATTGTCCATTATCAGAATTTTTGCTTTACTTTCAATAATTAAAAATTCCAGAGAATTATATAAGTATTCTTCAAAAGACAGCGTTTCGGGGACTTCACTTTCCGGATTTATTTCAACTCTCATTAAGTTGTTGTCGAATTGATAAGCATTTTCATAATTCTCGGAATATCTGTTTTGAAACTGTTTTTCGGTTAATTCAAAATCAAAATATAAAACCGATTGTTTTTTAGCTTCGAGTTTAAATCCAGGAATGGGCATTCCCTGAGAAATACTATTGGCAATTTGAACTGCTAAAATAGATTTTCCCAAATTTGTATCGGAAAACAGAATACAAACTTCACGTTCGTACCAAAACTCACTAAACAGCATTTTGGGTATAGGGCGTGATTTCGCTTGTTCAATCCAAGAATTTGCCGATTGAGTAGTAAATAGTCCTGTGTCTTTATTGCTTTGGAGTGTGTCATTTTCATTAAAATTCATTGTTTTGCTTTGAATTTCGGCTTTTAGCTTCTCAATAAAATTGGTATTTTTGTATTGCTCTTGGTTATTAGCCTCTTCGGATACTGCAACGTTCGAAGGGGCTTCTTTTTTATTTGTCATGACTTCCTCTTGGCCGTTTTAATGGATTTATAATAGTTGTCATCTAACAGTTTCTGAATATCCGATAATCTGTAATAAATTTTCCCACTAATTTGAGAATAACTTATTAGTTCCTGGTCTCTCCAAAGTTGAGACGTTCGAACGCTAATACTCATTAATACCATAAATTCATCGTTTGAAAAGAATGGATCAATTGGTTGTTTACGGGTTTCATTCAAACTTTGAATCAAATTGTCTAGTTTTTTTATGAGTTCTTCGTGTTTTTGGCTTACTTCTTTTATTGATTCCAGAATTAGCTCATCGTCAAGCATTTTTTTGCGAATGTCAGCTTCAAACTTTTCGAAATGTTCTTTGAAGTTCATGTAATTTAGTTGATAGTGGACAGTTTATAGTTGATAATTTGGAACACATGAAAAAAATCATTTTCTCTGTTTTGAGTTAGAAAAAGAATTTTCTTTTTCTTCGATAAATTCTTCTACTGTTTGAATGCGGTTGGATAACAACCAGGCTTCAATCTCCACTCTTTTGAAAATAACCTTTGCATTTTTCTTGTAATAGGGAATTTTCTTTTCGCAAATCATCTTGTTAATCGTATTGACTGAATAGCCGGTTAACTTACTACATTCGTTTTTACTAAATGTATCTGGAAATGATTCTTTTTGCGAATGAATAATCTGCTGTGGTTGAACCATTGTTACAATAAGTTCTTTGAACTGGCCAATCGTTAAAGCTGCCAGGGGTGTTTCGTTTGTTGGTTGGAATTTTGTTTCCATAATGATACTTTATTTAGAATTTTTGGAATACAATAGCTGCGCAGTCTATTGGTTTCCTCAATGCAAAAGTATCATCAAAAACACCAGTGGATACTATGAAATCCACTGAATTTTTGTGTCGGAGTCCGACCTCAGATAGGGTCGGACTAGGTCGGAAGTGTGTACAAAAGCTTCAATATGAAGCTAATAAAAGGTCGGACTGAAGGTCGGACTTTTAGCTGATTTTTTTAATTGAAATGGTAATAATTTGTTCTATTTCTTTGTACATCCTGCTGCGTTCATATTTATTTTTAGTTGGTTTTACGAATATATTTGTGTTAAAAGCCATTTTAACTGTGCATGCAATGCATTCGCCACAAAGCTGTTGGATTACATTTGATAACAAAGTGGGTGAGCCATTCCATTTTAAAGGTTCTGAAATATTAATATCTTTTAAATTGAACCAATAGAGCCAATTATCTACATTTGGATTAATTAGTTTCTTTTTTTGTAAAAGATAATGCATGATTCTAATTAAGCATTCGACGGAAAGATCAGTTTTAAACTTAGGTAGGGCAATTGTTTGTAAATCGTTTTTGGAACTAACGTCATATTTGCATTTATTAAAAATTAACAAATTGCATTTTGCCTTTTCTGCTAAAAATACGATACTAATGTCGAAGAATATAAATGAGCTAACTAATCGGTCAATAAAATCAAAATGATTGATTAGACGAACTGTAAGGTCGTAAATCGGATAGGTCTTATTACTGCTATTTACTGAATTGGTCACATTATCTTCAGTTATGAAATTATGATCTAAAAGGTATTTGAATAACTCTTTGAGCCAATAGTTGAGTTTTGATTCTTCTACATCTTGACTGTGAACATTACTTTTATCCAAATAATGTAATATCATGTTTGCATAAGCTATTCTTTCTACTCTATTTTTGAGTCTTAGTAAATTGTTCTCAATCTCTGCAATAGTATGCTTATACAGCTCCGAAGATTCGCAAAGAGATTCTTCTGCCATAGAACTCGTAAAGTCATTCACCCAAGTGAGTGTTTTAAATTTTAATTTTGATCTAAAACTTAGTGGAAGTTCATTTTTGAATTTGTTTTTGAAAGGGTAAAAGCCAAAGGATCGAATTTGTTCTCTTAATTTTTCTTCATTAATTTGTTTGGTTTGGGCACAAAATGAATTGTGCCAGCATAAATAAATTGCTTCTGTGAGTGAATCAAACTCTTTAAGATACTGATTGGTAAATTTTCGATTAATCATTGTTAGGGTTTTGTTAAGTTGGGGTAATTTGCTGTAATAAAAAAAATGACATGAATTAACATGTCATTTTGTGCCTATTAACGTAAATGATTTAAATTTATTATAAAACTTTTGCAGCTTCGTCGATTTCTATATTTGCAAAACTGTCAAGATAGGTATTTGTAGTTTTCATATCTTTGTGATCCATAATCTGTGAAATCAATTCACGCTTAACACCATTGTTTTGTAATGTCATTGCCATTGTGTGACGGCTGACATACGAAGTTATATTGATATCATCAATGCCAAGTATTTTAGCCATCTCTTCGAGATATGAATTTATTACAGTCAATCTATTGTGAATGTGCTTGTATAATTTTTCACCTGTATAATCCTTGCGCGATACGATTGGAAGTAGATAGTTGCCAATGGGTGTTTGAATGCTACACAGTTCATTTATGATTGTTTGAAGCTCGTCAGTGAGTTTTATACTAATAGATTTGGACTTTTTGCTGTATTGAGTTTTTTGTCGTTTATAGACGATGTATTGGCCATTTTCAAGCCTCTTGATATTGTCAGGTGTTAAGTGAGCTATATCTACAAAACTCATCCCGTAGCAATAATATGAAAATAAAAATACTAAGCGGGCAAATTGTACTGGTTCTTTTAACGGAATACTTGCTTTTACTTTGGCCAAACAATCAGAAGGTAAATATCTTTTTTCCGTTTCTTCTTCTAATTTGGCTACTTCAAAACCTCCTTTCCCGAATGGATATGTTGACCGGCTTGCTTCCTTGGCTTCTATTGCCAGATTGAGAATTGACCTCAACTGTTTCATATAACCTCTCCGGCTATTGCCACAACAGCCTTTGCGTTGTACTATCGTTGTTGTGCCATTTTTGTATTTGTAAATTGATTCGCGTGGTGTTTGAAGAAATGCATCAAAATCCCGAACATACTTTATATCAATTTCAGAAAATAATCTCTTATTGAGCTTTTTATCAAATACTTCCAACATTCTCAATGCAATTTCGTAACTACGCGCATTGCCTTGATGTCCAGTATTTTTCAATACTTGTATGTGGTTTTCAAAAAAAGGCTTAACTTTGCCCTTCTTTGCACGATTGAGGAAGGATTCCTCGAACTGGTTAAGTGTCCAATCGATTTTGTTGCGGTCGAATTCATCAACAACATCTTTGGCTTTTAAAAACTGACTGTTAATGAATGCATTGTTCTTCTCATAATCAGGATTGATTCGTTTGTCTTTCTTGAACTGAGAAAACTCATCGTTCCATTGGTCGGGAGTGCCAGAGAGGTTTAAACTAATGAATTTTCTTACCCGATCTTTGGTAATTCTCAAAACAATCGGGTGGTCACCACTCTTTAAAAGAGTGCTTTTGTAGAGGATAATTGAAATGTATTTCATACTTACGTTACACTTTGCGTTACACAAACATTACACATTTGATAAAACTTACTAGAAAATTATCAAAAAAGCAGGCTTGTTATACGCTGATTAATAAGTACAAAGATACACAAATACAATGAATTACCAAAAAATATTATGAATGATTTACACTTCTAAAGGGGATGTGAAGAGTGGCTTGCAAAGTGATTCGCTATGCGGATTCTACGCCTTCTTCACTCCATTTTTCGGCTCACCGGACGAGGTCGATTGGTTTTGCAGTCACATTTATTTTAATGCGTCAGCCCTGAAAGAATATATTCTGTTGTTTTGAAGTTGAATGTTTTGAAATTTGTAATATTTATTTTGTAATTCAAAACAAACGTATTATCTTTGCATCAGAATAAAACAAGCAATGAGAATAATAACCTACAAAGCCATTGACCAATATACAGCATTGCAACCCGATGCAAAAGTAGCATTGGACGAATGGTACATTAAAACAGAGCAAAGCCAATGGCAGTGTTTTGCAGATATACGGCAGACATTTAACAGCGTTGATACTGTAGGAAATAAACGATATGTGTTTAATATCAAAGGTAATACGTACAGATTAATAGCGTTAATCCTTTTTGCACCTAAAATTGTATATATTCGGTTTATTGGCACTCATACCGAATATGACAAAATTAAAGATTGTTCAATAATTTAAAAATATAAAGTATGAAACGCATAGTAACCAACGCAGAATACGAAGCCATAATGACCAGGGTTAATGAACTTGTGGAAATAGTGGACGACCTTACACCTTCGACAGATAGAAATTTGATAGAACTTGATTTTTTGACCGATTTGGTTGTAGCTTATGAAAAGGAACACTACCCGATAGGCAAATTATCGCTTAGTGATGTAATGAAAGCACGGATGGAGGATATGAATATTACGCAACGAACCTTGGCTGAAATGCTTGAGATAAGCCCCCCTAGAGTAAGTGAATATCTTACCGGAAAATCCGAACCTACTTTGCAGATAGCTCGAAGGATACAAAAACAATTGAATATTGATGCCAACGTGATACTGGGTGTAGGATAACTCCTTAGAACAAAAAAACAAAACCGGTTTAATAAATGAAACTATTATTCGATGGTTATTAAATTGGTTCTTACTGCCCAGATAATGAGTTCGGCAGTATTTCGGACATTGGTTTTTAAAAAGATATTGGTGCGATGCACTTCTACGGTTTTAATGCTGATAAATAATTTATCTGCTATTTCCTGCGAGGTTAATCCCTTGCATATTAAGTCCAACACATCCATTTCGCGTGCTGTAAGTTGATTGTTCTGATTTGAATGGATGGATTGAAATGCCAGTTTTTGGAGAATTTCAGTACTGAAATAATTTCCTCCCTGCGATACTTCTTCAATGGCTTTTTTGAGTTCGGGTTTGTTCGCATTTTTTAGTACAAAACCCCGTACACCGGCATTTATCATTTGGGTATAATGCACAGTATCCGAAAACATAGATAACGCAATGATACGCAGCGAAGGTGAAAGTTGCAGTGCTTTTTTGGTGGTTTCTACCCCATCAATGCTTGGCATATTAATGTCCATCAGCACAATATCGGGGGTTGAATTTTGTAGATAGTCCAGAAATAAATAGCCATCGGAAGTGTCAAATATCACTTCGAAACCTTCAATTTGCGACAAAACCGCCTTTATGCCTTCCCGAAACAAATCGTGGTCATCAACCAACGCAATTTTAATATGTTTCATCCTTGAACAGTTTCTTTGTAAGGTATTGCTATGGTGGCTTTCATACCTCCATTTTCGCCATTTGAAAAAGTGATAGTACCACCTAATGATTGAATTCGGTTTTGTATATTCTCAATTCCCATTCCTTTACTGTCTTTCCGTGTTTGAAGTTTTGAAAAACCACTTCCATCATCTTCGTATTTTATCTGTAAAATATCTCCTTTTTGTTCAAAGCTGATTTCTATCTTGTTGGAGTTAGCATGTTTTATCGTGTTGTTTATCAGTTCTGTAATGGTTCTGTAAACAGTCAGTTCGTGTTTTAACTCAAAGCGGTTGAAAGGATCGATATGAAGTTCTATTTTTATTTTATCGCTGTTGTTCAATTGATCAATAAAGGTTTTTAATGCGGCAGTGAGTCCATAATTCTCTAATATATGTGGACTGATATTGTGCGAAATACGTGATACATCGGCAATCGCATCGTTTATTATAACCTTAAGTTTGGTTTCAATGTTGTTTTTTTCAGTACCGGTTGGGGCATCAATATAAGCTTCAAAAAACAAATTTACAGCTGACAAAACCGGACCTAACCCATCGTGCAAATCACTTGCAATGCGTTTGCGTTCTTTTTCATCAGTCAAAATCACCGCTTCCAACAGTTGGTCTTGCAGTTCCTTTTTCTCTTTCATTTCTTTTTCTAGTGCTGTATTTGCATTTCGCAAGTCGGTAGCTTGAACTTGCAAATTGCTGACATTAGAACGATTTGTGGTAATAAATAAATTCAGGATATAATATATGACCGAACTGATTAGCAAAAAATGCAGGATACGGACTGTTACACAGGGATAATGACAGTTTTCGAAATTGTATTTCAGCGGTATAAATGTTAGTTGTGTCATCATGAGTATTCCCACAACCAAAATTGATACAAAAGCTGCAATATAGACAAACAAAGATTGCTTGCTATGCGAAATAAACAAAGAATAAATTATGGCCATGATAAACCACAAAGTCGCCAAATCGAGCAAGCCCAGCAACAAGTTAAACCAAGCTGTACAAAACATCAGCCCGATAAACGCCCAAATTTTAGTTCTAAATTCAATTTTATATCGGAACAGGGCAAGTAAAATGGATATAAGCGAAAAAATAGGTGGAACTATGCGTATTATCTGGAACTCGCTCTCTTTCAGCGCGAAAAAGATAATGATATTAAGCGGGAGGGAAAAAATAGCGACAAGAAGTATGCTTCTATTCGAGATTCTATCATTTAAGTCATTTATCATTTGTCAATTAGATTTTACAGGACATAAAATAATTGCTGCAAAAAATACATTTTTTTTGGATAGTTAGTTATATGTCGTTTCCACTTTAGCTCTAAGTTATTCTTCAAAATCAACAGCATTTTTAGAAAAAGCATCAATAAGTTTTAATTTCAGTTCTTCAGAATAATCTTCTTCGTATAGAATGGAAGTAATGATTTCAAGTAAAAGTTCTTTATCTATATTACCGGCAGCCACATGATAGCTAATTGTTTCCATACGATACATAAAGTCTTTTGCAACTGACAAATAGCCATTCATAAGTAAAAACATTGAAGCAGCTGTAATGGCGATTCTTTTGTTTCCATCAATGAAACCATGAGATTTATTTGCTACCCAAAGCAAATGTGTCAGTTTATGCTCAAACTCAGGATAATAAAGATCGTCTTGAATTTGTTCTATAGCACATTCAATAGAGCCAAGGTCAATAATACCTTCAGAACCACCACCACTTACAGCCACCGTTTTTTTGTGAATAGCTATAATTTCATCTATGCTTTTAAAGTATATGCAGTCCATTACTCACTCTGTTTTAGGCGTTTCATAACGTCTTTTGCCTCTTCAAGTTGTTCTTCGAATGAAACACTTTGCTCACCTAAGAATCGTTCAAAATCAGCAGGTGATATTGAATGAATATACTCTTCTAATTTTTTATGAAATGCATCGCGAAAGTGTAAGTCTCTCGAAGCCATTTTTATTCTGGCATCTTCAATATGAGGTCTTTGTAATGGGTGCTCTGAGAAGTATTTAAAGATTTCGTCAACCTCAGCCGGTTGTAATTTTCTTCCTAATGTTTTGTAATGTTTTTCAATTTCAAATGCTATCCCTGTTTCAAATGAGGCAATAAGATTGAGAATTTCAGAATACATGGTGTCCCGGGCATTTTCTTTTTCCTCTAGCTTTAAAATTTGTTTATATTCTTGAGAGTTTTCTTTAAAAATACATTGATAGATTTTATCGGTGTACAATGAGTATTTATAATTGCCCATGTCAATGTATCTACTTAAAGCAGAGGTGAATTCTTTTCTATATTTGCTTTCACGAATTGCAGTTGGAAGATAATCTGAATCTTTTCTGTTGATAAATTTTGTTCCGCCACCCGTCCTTTCATTAATGGTATCAATAACGATATCTAAGATTTTAGATCTTAATAATTTAGCATTTTCACTTTCCACTAATAACATCCCCAGATTTAAAAATGCACGAAAATTAAAGAGCCCCAATTGTGTCGTTTTGCTCGGGACATTGATGACATGACCAAACTGTAACTTTAAGTCCTTTAGCTGTTTACCCTTACTTAAAATGTAACCATTGTGTTTTAGTTCCATCTCGTAATTTTCGAGGTATCTTTTTATTGTACGTTCATCAACACCGAAAAAATCTGCTATCATTTGTGTAGTGAATCTATATTCGCCTTCGAACAACATACCACTAATTCCAATGTAGTCTTGTATTTTTTCTAATGCAAATCTGTTGTTCAGAATGTTTTGCCTTTCGACATTCGAGTTTGTTAAGTTCTTCATTTGTAAGAGAGATTTATTAGTTTTTTAGTTCGACCTTGGCGAATATGTTGAATTTATTTTCCTTAACTATGTACAAAAATACGCATTTACTTTAACCGAACAATAATATATAAAAAAATAAAAGTGGTTAATTTATACTTCTTCTAAATCTAACCCATTTATCAAAATTAATAATGCTTAATTTCTTTTAATCATTAATTCCAATAAGGGAGAGAAACTGCTCTGGATTATTACGGTTTCAGTTTTTGATTTTAGCTCTACAAGTATATAATCCGCTATATCAAGCCCCTCCGAACGTTGAACTTCAGTGGCTAAATCTTCGAGAATATTTGATATATTAATTTCGCATTTTACTGATTGTTTTATTTCGGCGGCTTTAAAACTCCATTTTTCAAATACACCTAAATCCGGGAATAAAGTAACATTTCGACCTTTTAATATCTGGCATTTTTCAAGAGATAATCCGTTGAGGTTTCCGGCAGCTAGCCAAATTAAAGCAGCCTGCCGTACAGCTCATCTAAAAGTAATTCTGGAAACCGGAGCATTGATTTCGGCATCCAACATCAAAAAAGCCTCCATTCTGGCAATGGCTTCGGGTGCTGATTTTATCAAAACATCCACCGGCAAAATCCCTGTAGCTGCCACCCTTGAAGCAACCTACGTGATGTGTCAGGCAATAAAAGAATGGCACGAAAAAACAGGAGTAAAGGTAAGCTACAAACCTGCAGGGGGAATTGTAACCACAGAAGATGCCGTAAAACACTACACATTGGTAAAAGCTATTTTGGGAGATGAATGGTTGAACAACACAATGTTCCGTTTCGGAGCAAGCCGACTGGCAAATAATCTGTTAAGTTCAATTGAAGGTAAAGAAGTGAAATATTTCTGATTTACAATTTTAGACTTATCAAACTATCGACCCCGTTGCTCAGAGCGACGGGGTCGATTGCCTTTATACCACCTCCACCTTTAATCCCAAATTTAATTTCTGAGAAATGCTTTTTCTTTTTATAGGTGGAGGAAGTCAATTGCCTCTCGGCTTTAGCCGGAATTTGAAGAAAAAATAAAATGGCTTTAGCCAAAAGAACAGCAATGATAATGCTATATCACATCCTTCATCTTTTGGCTAAAGCCCTCATTTGATTATATTCTGTATGAATGAGCTCCCGATTTGCGGGATAAATTGTGTACAATCCAATTGATATTTTTACTTGATAGGTTATAAAACAAATACGCTTGTAAAAGGAATTAAAACAGTTCCCTCATTAATTTCCAATCTGAATTTAATCTTCCGGGAGTATATTCGTATTCTTCAGAGTAATTGTAATACCATTGACCGCTTTCTTTTACAACTATACCACCAATATATTTTTTTTCACCTAATAAATTAAGCTCTTTTATTCTCATTGCAATGCCTTTTGGTCTTCCTTCAGTATTAATGGCTGTTGTACCGTCTTTTGTATCAAATATCCCAATAGTTCCATCTTTAAATTTAATAATCCAATCAGGATAAAATAACCTTTCTTCTTGAAATGCAGTATTAAAGTACCTCAACGAATAATAATCTTTACCATCGTCTCCATTTTTGAACCACCATTCAATTTTATTGCCAGTTCCTTCAAGAAAATCAATAAATGAAGTTTCATTTAATCTACCATTATATTCCTTTCGAATATAAAAATCCTGAACTACCGATAATTTAGTTGGATAAACTTCATAATCAGTAGTAAATGAATATGATTTAAGGATAGTAAAAGTCTTTGCTTCACGCTCTTCAATAAGTTGTTTTCGCAGGGCTAAAATTTCGTTTAAGATTGGACTATACTCTTTTAATGCCTTTGTAATAGCCGGACGAAAAACACTATTAGCATTTTTTCGAATATCATTAATAAAAACCCGATAGCATATATCGCTATTATTGTCAATAGTTTTTAGCAACCAAAGACGTAAAGCGGATTTAAACGGACTCCATGAACGTGCAATATTACTTACTTTTGCATCATCTTCAGTTTGCTCTTTCAACAGCTGCGAACATAGTGAAGTGAAAATCTTTTCAATATCGTTTTGAGAAACCTCATATTTACTATCAGTACCACGTTGTTTAATTTCTGTGTTGATTTCATCGAAGTTTTCAAACTCTGCATTTACTATTATTGAATCAGTTACATGGGTTTCAAGTCCCAAACCCTTTTGCTCCAACCGCTGTCTTTTCTGTTCGGTTAGTATATCATCTATACTGATTTGAAAAAATTTATCAAAAGAGTCAATAAAACTGCGTTGAAACTTTGCTGCATCGCTAAAGTCACCATAATCAACTCGTGAAATAAAATCTGATTTCAGATTAGGGTCAACCACAAATTCACCAAACTTACTTTCGGCAGTAAATACAAACGGTTTATTCTTGTCTGATCCGTCAGGTACTTTTACTTCATCTCTGCGGTAGTTGGTAAATAAGTAACCTGTTCGTAAAACTGGTGCTTGTATATAATCTGCCTTTTGGTTAGGTTCTGCCATTCGTAAAATACGACCGAGCGTTTGAGTATAAAAAGTTGCTGAACTTATTTCACGATACATTACCAGAATGTGAGCGCGGGGACAATCCCAACCCGTACCGGCTGCTTGTTTGAAAAGCATAAAATCCACCGAATTATCATTATCTGAAATGAATTCCATGTTTTTCTTTTTCCCATCGAACCAAAGTGCAATTTTATTTTCAGCAATATGTTTTTCGTGAAGATATTCTAATACAACTTGTTCTTTTGTTTTATTACCCTGCTCTATAGATTTAGTGTCATCGTTTGGTAATTGAATAAGGATAAGGGGATTAATATTTTTACCCAAACGACGGTATTCAGCTTCAACTTCTTGTTTCTTTTCGATAGCAAGGTCAAGCAACACATGGTCAAAATCTTCTTTCTTATGATTTTGCAGATTTTCTTCTGTCTGGCACACTATTTTTTCTTTAATAAGCCCGGCATCAATTACTTCTTCGCGTTCAACTTCTACAAAACCTGCAAGTTTTTTTGTTACTTCGCTGTAGGAGGGTTCATATTCAGGTGTAGCTGAGACTTCAATAATCAGTTTTGGGTTCAGTGGGTCAATCACATCACGCCAAGCAGCATCCGTAACATTCTTATGACTTTCGTCAATTATTATGATTATCTGTCTTCCATCGGCCAATGTTTTTTCAACAATATCCTCAAAATAAAAACCTGTCTCTTTCACCATTCTTTCATCATCGGGGCGACGTAATCTACGATTTTCAGCACTTTGAGAAACTAATTTTTGCCAATTCAGAAACAGAATATCATTCCTATGTAACTTACCTTCGCCAAAATCATTGACAGTAAGCAGTCCGTTGCTAACATTCGGAAATAGGTATTCTTTAAACTTGTCACGACTTTGCATAGCTAAGTCATCGCTAAAGGTAATCCACACAAAAGCTTTATCATAATCCCAATCGGGTTGAAAATTTAATGCATTGACCAATGAAGTTACCATATACGTTTTCCCACTACCTGTAGGCGATTTGAAAACTATGCGTAACTTGTTTTGTGGAGTTTTCCACAGTGTTTTCACACTTTCCACCAATTGTTCGATGGCGTTTTGTTGAAATGATAAAGGATTATATTTGCTCATTATTTATTAATTGAACGGTAGATTTCTAAAATAGGTTGCGGAATGGTTTTTATCGCTACATGAGATAAATGGTCAAACATTGGCAAAAACTCTTCGCCATTGCTCCAACTGAATATATAAACTGCGGTTTGTTTTCCGTTTTTTGCAACCGATGCTACAAACTGCTCAATCTCCGATAAATCTTCATGAAAGTAAATAGCTGTTGCACTGTGTTCATTTTCGAACACCTGATAATACTTTCCTGTGATAGTTTCATTGAGTGTGTTTTCGCTTAATGCAAGCAAGTAACCGGCTTTGTGGGATAGCTCTACTTTATCTGTATCGTTGGCATGAGTAGGGTTGTTTTTTCCCACAAAAGATGTGCGGTAGTATTTCAGTGAGTTACCAAGACCCTCAACTTTTTCACCTTTAGAGTTGGTATAACCTTGCATAATCATACGATTACGTTCGTATGTAACGTTCTGGCAAATTCCATTTTCGTTCATTTGCACCAAAAGGCATTGACGATTTCCGCCATCTTCTTCATTCAGTTTCATTGTGGCATGAAGAGTTGTACCCGAACCGGCAAAGAAATCAAGAACAGTAGAAGATTGTTTGAATTTTAAAAGATATTCAATAAGTGATACTGGTTTTGGAAAATCAAAAACTTTATCTCCGAACAACAAAGTAAGTTCTTTTCCTGCTTCTTCAGTCGTACTTACTCCAACGTTTTCATTTATCAGGTTTGGAGGAACTTCTGGGGAATAGTTTTGTTTTTTATAAGACAAAACCAAAGACTTCGAACAATTTATAATTGTGTTATTTTTCAACTCGGCATTTAATTTTTCTTGAAGCCAGATGAACTTATTTTCAAATGAAACTTCGTTTATATTTCTATTGTTTTCAACTATTAAGTCGTTTAATAAAGTATTAGGAAATTTCTCAGTACCATATATTCCTTTTCGAATTACTCCATCTCGTATTTTTAAATTTATTGAATTCGGAGGGAATATTAATGTTTTTATTGAGTTTTGAGGTTTAGTAATTGGGTCATCACTTTTACTGTCTTTCTTAAGTCCTTGATAAACACTATTATTCTTTTTCTTTTCATAGCCTAATATGTACTCAATATTTTTCTTAATTTTGTGAGATAAGTTGGGTGGTGTTGCTGATTTAAACCAGTTCCATTGTCCTACAAAATTATTCTCATCAAATATTTTGTTACACAATAATTTTAATTGTGCAACTTCATTGTCATCTATTGAAATTAGTATGACACCCGTATCTGAAAGTAAATCTTTTGCCAATTCCAACCTCTTATTCATAAACGACAACCAATAACTGTGTCTTAATGGGTGGTCTTTTGGAACTGACGTTCCATCAGGGTATTCATTTAATACTCTTTTGTCTTTGTAAATAAAACTGTCTTTCCCCGTACTTCCTGTGTTATAGGGCGGATCGATATAAATTACATCAATTTTCCCTTTATGGGTGTAGTTGAGGCAGGTAAGAGCATGGTAATTATCCCCTTCAATCAGGATATGAGTTGGTTTACCATCGTCGTTTACAATGTTTTTATCCTTTACTTCTTCTAAAATGGGGATTTTATTTTCGCTTTCAGTTTCAAAAGCTTCAGGCACGTCCAACCAGTGGAGACCATAACGCTGTTCTTTCACAGCTTTATGCAGGCGTGTAATTTCTTTCTCCAACTCACGGATTCGGAGTTGTAATTCTTCTGTAGTTTGTTGCATTATGTGGTGATTGCAGAGATTTCAGAATTGGATATAAAAAATGCGCAGGCAATGCTGCACGGTCTCCGCGGGTCACCACAACCCTCCTTCCCAGATACAGTAAAGCCCACGCACAGCGTGAGCATTAGCTGATATACTGGGAAGTTTTTGAAGTGGTGAATTTCGAAGACCCAATAAAAGCAAACGCTTATATTTTTATAATTTGATTAATTTACTATCTGTTTTGTATTTCTTGCTATTTAATTAATATGTTGAAAATTTTTGTCTGTTTTTTGACCTCCCTCCAACTCCCTCCAGGGAGGGAGAGTTCTGGTTTAGGAAGTTTTTCTCGTTTTAATAATGTTTTT
>JBAXMR010000104.1:0-18688 GCA_037134195.1 Paludibacter sp.
GCACGTGATTTGTAATCTCGGGGTCGTTGGTTCGAATCCGACAAGAGGCTCAAAAAGAAAGCCGTTTCCTGAATTTGGAAACGGCTTTTTTGATATTATTTATTTTCGTATTTTTGTGCTGTACAAAACCTCTCATTTTTACACCTGCTTGACTACGTGAAAAGACCCAAGAAATTCAAGTTAGATTTCAAAATAAATTCTAAAATTACAGATACTGTAAAATATAGTGTGTACATGGCAATTGCTGTGTTTTTGGTTATTTCAACCTCGCATTATTTTCAGAATAGTTTTGAAAATTTATTGAAAAAAATTCACGAAACACCTGAGAATTACAGAAATATAATTAAAGCCAGCCCAATACAGTACTCATCCGACAGTCTTTTTTTGAGTCGTGTTATAAAACAAATGGCTGTTGAAAAAATTATTAAGTTAGATAAAAACAGAAGTGTTATACTAATTGATACGATAATTTACGATTCTACCTACAATAAGTTAACATTCTGGGTTTTATGTCAGACACCTAATCCCGATACCAAAATTTCAACTTACCTGTATAGCGGTAATGGATATTATGCATTTAGAAATTCGTTGACTGAGAGTCTGAGTATTTCTTCTTACATGGAAATTGTCAATAAAAAGCCTTCCTATAATGAGATAAGGGCATTTCTGAGGAATAAATATTTATACGAAACGGCTCATAAAGGTAAGAAAAAACAAAAAGCTGCATATAACTGGGATGATTCCCGTCTCTGGACCAGTCCTGTATGGGATAGTGTTTCAAATAATGTATCTTATACTCTCAGTAACAGTGATAAAATAGCTGTTAATCCATCTCCTGTTTCAATTTTAGTCAAACAAAAGGCTGTTAAAGCAAAAAAACAATTTCCAGTAGTAGCACCAATTGTCATACATAAGGTTGTTCAACCCGTCAACAAGCAAAATACAATTCAACCTTTATCAAAAAGAAATACATCTCAGCTTGTTGCAAACCAAACTTCAAAGAAATTAATTAAATCAGTCATCAATCATAAAGTACATCAACCGATTCTAAAGAAAAAAACAAAAAAACTTACAAATAAGAAAAAGCTATTAAAACACAAAGCCAAGAAAAAGTCTGCTCATCATATAAAAAAAAAGAAACTCCAACCGGTTAAAAAGAAGAAACACCTTCAAAAAACACATTATAACGTAAAAAAAGAATGAATTTTCTCTAAACTTTGTTGATATTCGGGCGCAGTAATGCTGTAATATGATTGTATTCTGCTACAAGTTGATTTCAGGGTTAAAAGCATTATAAATCTTTTACCAGAATATGGTTGGTATTATCGTCAGCAAGTGTTTTTACCGCAAGTGTTTTCTGCCAAAATGAATCAAGTAACTCATTCTTATTGGTAAGGAAGAGTTCTGAACCGTGGTTATCTAATGTATTAAATAATAGATTTACAGTCAGTTGATTGATATCGAATGCCGGCATGTAAGTTGTAATCTTACCCTCTTTCACTTCCACTAATATTGATACTTTTACCAATTTGCTGATCAGTTGGTTTACAATTCGAATTGGTAACCTGTAGGTATGAGCAATTTGTTCGGCCGTAAGTGCAGATTCCTGATTCTCAAATCGTTTTACAATTATATGAGTAATAAATAGAATTAGGAAATTTTTATAGCGTGTACTAATATGGTTGGTATCGAATTCGTATTCAAAGTTCTGTATATTTTGTGAGGCATACGATATTTCAGCACCAAAAAGTACAATCAAACATGATACCTGCAACCATATAAATAACAGCGGAATAGCTGCAAACCCTCCATAAACAACGTTATAACGTGAAAGGTAATTTTGTCCGTGAATATAAAGTAACTGGAAAAGCTGAAAAAGTGTACCTGCTACCAGTCCGGCAATAGCTGCATTTGACAATTTTACACGGGTATTGGGCATAACCAGATAAAGTACCGAAAATACTATCCAGTTAACTACATAAGGCGTAAATTTAATTCCAAACCTTAGAATTGGAGTCAGAACGTCATAAATATAGGATTGGGATATTTTGGAGTTAAAAAAGATAGACAAACCACTTGAAAATATAATCAGGAAAGGAATAATAAGTACAGATGATAAATAGGTGCTGAGCTGCCGTCCGAATGATCGTTGCCTTTTCACTTGCCACACACTGTTGAATGCTTTCTCAATCTGCCGGAAAAGGCTCATTACCGACCACAACAGAATAATAAGTCCTACACCAATAAAAATACCTCCCTGAGCCGATTTTAAGTAACGGTTTACAAAATCCATTATAGCCGGAATTACCTGTGCTTGACCAACCAAGGTTCCCTGAAGTGACTCTTCTACAATTTTATCAAACCCAAAGCCCTTACCAATAGCAATAATTAATGCAAATAAAGGAATGATAGCAAAAAGAATAGAATAAACAAGGGCAGAAGCACGGATATACAGATTATCAACTATAAAACCTCTGACAGCCAAAATAACTGTCTTAATCACATGATGTAATCTACGGCGAAATCCGGAAAGTTCATAATCTGTCACCTGCCATATCTCGTATCGCAGAAACTGGTAAATATGAACTATAAATGCAACTGATTTGGGCATTTATTTAATTAATAATTAATACACAATCTTTTTCCCCTTCAGGGGTTAGGGGTAATAAATAAAAAAGCAGGTCTGTAAGCCGGGTTCTGTTCTCTGCTTGCGCAAAGTGTCTGTCATTTATCTCGAACATAAGTCACCTTATGTCTCTAGCAATCTACCCCCCAACATCGGGCGAGCAACCCTACATGCGTTGGTGTACATGATCTTGCAACCCATAAGACGTACGGCACAGCATGTTGCCACACTGCCCGGTGAGCTCTTACCTCGCCTTTTCACCCTTACTCCAAAAAAACGGAGCGGTTATTTTCTGTTACGCTACTCAGCCTTCACAAACTGCTTCCCGTTAGGAAATATGGTGCTCTGCGTTGCCCGGACTTTCCTCTCCGCCAAAGGCGAAGCGACAAACCGACCTGCTTTTTTTTGCAAAGATATAGATAATATTTTAAAATTTCTGTATATTTGTAGCATGTTGATTTCCAAATCAATAGTAATATGACAAAAACAAATTAAAGAAAAAATTCTTTATTGGTCAACAATTACTTCATTTCATTGTTAGTAAAATTGTAACTGAAATACAAACCGCAAATTATTATGGATAAACTTAGTTTTAAAAATGGAGAAAAGGTAGTTATCATCGGTGGTGGATTTGCCGGATTGCAACTGGCTAAGAAATTGATGAAAGCCGACTTAAAGGTTATTCTGGTGGATAAACAAAACCACCATCAGTTCCAACCGTTGTTTTATCAGGTGGCTAGTGGACGCCTTGAGCCTTCAAGCATCTCATTTCCATTTCGTAAAATATTCCAGAAAAGTAAAAACGTAGATTTCCGAATGGCTGATATAACTAGTATCGATCCGGTAGGAAAGATTATTATGACAGCTTACGACCGCACCATTACTTACGATCATTTGATTATTGCTACCGGTTGTAAGACTAACTTCTTTGGAAATAAGGAAATGAGTGAAAATGCTTTTTCCATGAAAACTACACAGGAATCGATTGATATTCGCAATAAAATGCTTTTCAGTTTTGAAAAGGAGATTTTTGCACGCCCCGAAGAGAAACAGGCCTGGTTGAATGTAGTTATTGTAGGAGGTGGTCCTACAGGTGTAGAGCTCTCAGGCGCATTTGCCGAACTTAGAAAAAACGTGTTGCCTAAGGACTACCATAATATAGATTTCTCTAAATTCAATATTATTCTTTGCGAAGGAAGTAAAAATACACTTAATAATATGAGTGAGGAATCCAGAATAGCTTCCCGTAAATACCTGGAAGAATTGGGGGTTATAGTGAAAACTGAGACAATACTGCAGTCGTACGATGGAAGTGTGGCAGTTTTAAATAATGGCGAAAAGATTCCTACAAAAAATGTAATTTGGGCAGCAGGTGTTACGGGTAATATTATTGAAGGTCTTGATTCAAGAGATGTTTTCAAAAACAGGTACATAGTTGACCGATATAACCGACTTCAAAATTTTGATACTATCTATGCTTTGGGTGATGTGGCTTATATGGTAACCCCAAAGTATCCAAACGGACATCCTCAGGTAGCTAACGTAGCTATAAATCAAGCGAAAACATTGGGCGAAAATATAATTAAAGCGATGAAAAGTGATAATTACAAACTGGTTGAATACGAATACAATGACATGGGCATGATGGCAACGATTGGAAAACACAAAGCTGTTGTAGAACTTCCGTTTTTCAAATTTAAAGGCGTTTTTGCCTGGTATGTGTGGATGTTCCTGCATTTAATGCTGATATTAAGTGTACGAAATAAATTAGTAATCTTTTTCAACTGGGCATGGAGCTACCTTACAAAAGACACTTCACTGCGACTTATTACGAATATCAATTACAAAAAGGAGAAGGTGACAGATTTCTAAAAAATCACATATTAATATTCCAAAAAAAGGCTCTTATTAAGAGCCTTTTCTATTTTGAAAGTTCAGAAACTTAAATCAAACCCTCAATCTTACTTAGATTAGCAGCAATATCTTCATTAGATAATGAATAATTCACCAAATCTCCTGCCAGGTATTGGTCATAAGCAGCCATATCTACTAATCCGTGACCTGAAAGGTTAAACAGAATAGTTTTAGTTGTTCCTTCTTCTTTACATTTCAATGCTTCATTGATAGCAGCTGCAATGGCGTGAGCTGACTCAGGTGCTGGTACGATACCTTCAGTTTGTGCAAATAAAACACCGGCTTTAAATGAATCTAATTGTTCAATATCAACCGCTTCCATCAAATTATCTTTAAGCAACTGACTAACAATTGTTCCTGCACCATGATAACGTAATCCACCGGCGTGAATGTGTGCTGGTGCAAAGTTATGACCCAAGGTAAACATTGGAATGAGCGGAGTATATCCGGCTTCGTCACCAAAATCATACTGGAATTTTCCGCGTGTAAGTTTTGGACATGAAGCAGGTTCAGCTGCAATAAAGCGGGTTTTCTTACCATCTTTAATGTTGTGACGCATAAATGGATAGGCAACTCCTGAAAAATTTGAACCACCACCGAAACAACCAATTACCACGTCAGGATATTCACCTGCCATTTCCATTTGTTTTTCAGCTTCCAGTCCAATAACAGTTTGATGTAACGAAACATGATTCAATACGCTACCCAGTGTGTATTTACAGTTTGGAGTACTCATAGCAAGCTCAATGGCTTCTGAAATAGCTGTTCCGAGACTTCCCTGATATGTCGGGTTTTCTGTAATGGTTTTCCTACCTGCTTTCGTAGACATACTTGGAGAAGCAATAACCTGTGCTCCCCATGTTTGCATCAACGAACGACGATAGGGTTTTTGTTCGTAACTGATTTTCACCATATAAACGGCAAGTTCCAGACCAAACATCTTGGCAGCAAGCGACAAAGCGGTTCCCCACTGACCTGCACCTGTTTCGGTTGTAATATTGGTAGTTCCTTCTTTTTTGCAGTAATAAGCCTGTGCCAGGGCAGAATTTAGTTTGTGCGATCCAACCGGACTTACACTTTCGTTTTTAAAGTAAATATGTGCAGGTGTATCCAGTGCTTTTTCCAGATTATATGCACGAACCAATGGTGTTGGACGGTAAATTTTTAATTTCTCACGAACTTCTTCGGGTATATCAATCCATGCATCCGTCTGATTCAGTTCCTGTTCAGCTAAATCTTTGGCAAATAACGGTGTTAGGTCATCAATTTGCAAAGGCTGTTTAGTTCCCGGGTGCAACATGGGCATCGGTTTTGTGGTCATATCAGCCACAATGTTATACCATTGAGTTGGTAATTCATTTTCGGGTAAAAGGAATTTTTTTGTTTTTTCCATGATAAAAATTTGAATGTTGTTAGTATTGAATATGTTATATAAATTAAATGCGATTTAATTGTGATTATTTTAATTGACAGGATTATCAAACGGCTAATTTCTTTTGGCTTTCAAAGGTATAAACTATTTTCAAAATTTAAAATAATATGCTCGGTTTTTTCTATGTTTTGACACATTTTTTTGTCTTTTGTGCAAATATCATTACTTTTTAAACGTTTTCTGTTCTTTAAAATAAAAGTTGTACTTTTGTGACATTATACAGACTTGTAATTTTCATAGCATTTCAATAAAACTAATTCGTTTATGATACAATCGATGACAGGTTTCGGCAAGGCAACTTGTGAGTATGGCAACAAAAAAATTGTTGTCGAAATAAAATCACTGAACAGCAAGCAACTGGATGTTTCAACACGCATTTCGGGTCTCTATCGCGAAAAAGATATCGAAATCCGTAATGAGTTGTCTCAGAAACTGGAACGTGGTAAAATAGACCTGTCGCTTTATGTTGATAATTCAGGTAAAGAATCTGTTACCCAAATTAATCAGTCGGTTTTGGAAGCATATTATGAGCAAATCAGTAAATTATCAGTGAATTTGGGTATCGAAGTACCTTCCAACTGGTTTGAAGTACTGTTGCGCCTGCCTGATGCCATGAAAACCGAAACAGTGGAAATGGATGATAATGAATGGGGTGAGATAAAAAAAGCTATTGCATTGGCTATTGAGCAACTAATTGAATTCCGCATACAGGAAGGAAAGTCCCTTGAAGCTGTATTTTATAGCAAAATAGCGCATATCGGACAGTTGCTGGAAGAAACAGCGCCTTTCGAAATGGAACGTGTTGAAAAGATTAAAGCCCGTTTGGAAGAAAATCTTCTTGCATTATCTGATAAAATTGACTACGACAAAAACCGGCTGGAACAGGAATTAATCTTTTACATCGAAAAACTCGATGTGAACGAAGAAAAAGTGCGACTGCGTAACCATCTCGACTATTTTATAGAAACCATGCAACACGAAAAATCACCCGGTAAAAAACTTGGTTTTATTGCACAAGAGATTGGACGTGAAATAAATACACTTGGTTCTAAATCCAATCAAAGCGAAATGCAAAAGATTGTAGTACTCATGAAAGACGATTTGGAACAAATTAAAGAGCAGGTTCTTAATGTACTTTAATCAGCAGTAAACAGTAAGCAGCAAAATGTAAGTAGTTACTTTTTGAGCAATTATTAACTACAAACTATAAACTACCGACTAAAGAATGGCGGGTAAATTAATTATATTCTCAGCACCATCAGGTGCAGGTAAAAGCACACTTGTAAAGCATGTATTAAGCTGTGGATTTAATCTGGAATTCTCCGTTTCGGCAACAAGCAGATCTCCGCGAGGCACAGAAAAACAGGGTGTAGAGTATTATTTTCTTACTCCTGACGAATTCCGTCAACGTATTGATAATCAAGAATTTATTGAATACGAAGAAGTTTATCCAACTTGCTTTTATGGAACGCTCCGCACAGAAATAGAGCGTATAACTGCTAATGGTAATAATATCATTTTCGATGTGGATGTAGTGGGAGGGATGAATATCAAAAAGCAATATCCCGACAACTCATTATCATTGTTCATTGCTCCGCCCAGTGTGGAGGAACTTCAAAACCGCCTTATTCAACGTGCAACAGATTCGCCCGAAATGATAGAAAAGCGTGTGGGCAAAGCTGCCTTCGAAATGACTTTTTCTAACCAGTTTGATAAAACGATTGTGAATGATAATTTATATTCTGCTAAAGTTGAAACTGAGCGATTGATACGGGAATTCCTGATTGGTTGATTTATTAATATAACTGGTTTTGACTATCTTCAAATAACCACTCAACCAATTAACTTTAAAATTCAAACAATGGAGATAGCACTGTTTTTCGGTTCTTTTAATCCTGTTCATAATGGTCATACACTATTAGCCGAATATCTTATTGATAATAAGCTTTTTGATGAAATCTGGTTTGTGGTTTCGCCTTGTAATCCGCTGAAGAATCAGGCTGATTTGCTCAATGAGTATGTCCGTCTGGATATGTTGGTAGCTGCAATAGCTGGAAAAACGAATTTTAAGGCATGTGATATTGAATTTAAACTTCCTATTCCTTCCTACACTATCGATACGCTGCATGCACTTACTGCTGAATATCCTGAAGATCAGTTTACTTTACTGATTGGTAGCGATAATGCACTGGTATTTGATAAATGGAAGAACCCTCTGCAAATTCTTTCTGAATATCCCGTTTGTGTGTATCCGCGTCGGGGATATGATTTTGCTGTAGTAGCTGACCTTTATCCTTCTATGGAATTGTTAGATACCCCATATTTCGATATTTCATCTACTCAGATTCGTGCTGAGCTTACTAAAAAAAAGGATGTAACTCAATGGTTACATCCTTCTGTATTACAATATATTACCGAGAATAATCTGTATACCCCAAACCCCTAAAGTAGCTTAAAGATAGGGATTACTCTTTTTCTCTTCCCCTACAGTTGTAGTAGGACCATGACCGCTATAAACTACCGTGGAGTCGGGCAGAGGCAATATTCTATCGGTAATCGACTTAATCAATGTGGCATGATCTCCGTTAGGCAAATCAGTTCGACCAATAGAACCCTGAAATAGCACATCTCCGGCAAATAAAACGCCTTCTTTAGCCGAATAAAACATCATACTACCCGGTGAATGTCCCGGAGCATGGATAGCTATTAATGAAGAATTTCCAAATGTAATTTCTTCACCATCAACAATATGTCTGTCTAATGGTTGTGCTTCACCCACCGATAGACGATAAAATAAAGCCATATTCTGAAAACCTTTAATCATAAAATCATCTTCAGCACCGGCTTCAGGTTTAATCTTATAAGTTTCGTAAATGAATTTGTTTCCGAAATGATGATCCAAATGCAAGTGTGTGTTGATTACGCGTTTCAGAATTAGCCCATTGGAGTTGATAAAGTTTTTTACAAGTTCCTGTTCTTCTATTGAATAACAGCCAGCATCGATTAGAACTGCTTCTTTTGTTTCATCGTAAACCACATACGAATTTACCTGAAAAGGGTTGAGGATGAATGTTTTAATTGTCATATATTTATTGTTATTAGTTCACTTCGTTCACGATATTTATTCACTTCGTTCATGTTATTTATTCACTTCGCTCATGTTATTAGTTCACTTCGTTCACGTTATTGTATAATTTCATTTCTGTAAGAAATAAATAACGTCCTAAGGACAACTATCAGCGAAGCTAATAACGCACGAAGTGCAAATATCCTTTTAAAGAGGTACATAAACAGCCTTTTTTGTTTTGAAAAATTCTTCATTGAAGAAACTGCTCACATCAAATAGCTCTGCAATTTTCTTGTATGGTTGTATTTCGTGTTGCAATTCACCACCTTTCAGACATATAAGACCATTTGGAATTGCATTCCGATTTTCTTTTGCAATGTTTTTCTTCAGCAGTTTCACCAAGTCATCCAATGGCATAACTGCACGGCTCACAACAAAGTCATATTTACCCTTTTCATCCTGCACTCTCAAATGTTTCAACGTAATGTTTTTTAAGCCTATAGCTGTTGAAACTTCTGTTCCTACTTTAATCTTTTTGCCGATGGAATCAATTAAAACAAAGCTTATTTCAGGAAACAGAATGGCTAGTGGTATTCCCGGAAATCCTCCGCCTGTACCCACATCCAACACCGTTGTACCTGACTGGAAATGAATAATTTCCGCAATTGCAAGCGAATGTAGTACATGATGTTCATACAGATTCTCAATATCCTTGCGCGAAATAACGTTTATTTTAGCATTCCAGTCCACGTATAAGTCATATAACGCTGTAAACTGCGCTATCTGCTTGTCAGTAAGGTTAGGGAAGTATTTTAGTATCTGTTCCATTCTGCTAATTTGCACGCAAATTTACAAGAAAAATCTTCATCAAAATGCAAAATCACAAAGTTTCATCAATAAAATTGCTAACTTGTTGTAAAACAATACGTATAGTACGAAAGTTGAAAGATTTTATGGTTTTCTGCTTTAAAAATATTACCTTTGTGCTCCTTTTTTTTTAAAAAGTTACTTATCATCCAATATTAACAGTTACCCGATTACTGGTTTTATTAACCTGTAACTTGTAACTTTCAACTTGAAACTATAAAATATATGAGAGCTTATGTTTTTCCCGGTCAGGGAGCGCAATTCGTAGGTATGGGCAAAGACCTTTACGATCAATCGCCATTGGCAAAAGAGTATTTTGAAAAAGCAAACGAGATTTTGGGATACCGTATTACCGATTTAATGTTCGAAGGTACTCCTGAAGATTTGAAACAGACTAAAGTAACTCAACCTGCCGTATTTCTTCATTCTGTCATTTCAGCTATCGTGTTGGGAGATAAATTCAAACCTGATATGGTTGCCGGTCACTCATTAGGCGAATTTTCAGCTTTGGTAGCTGCCGGAGCATTATCATTCGAAGATGGACTCAGATTGGTTTATGCACGTGCCATGGCCATGCAGAAAGCCTGTGAAAAAGAACCTTCAACTATGGCTGCCGTTCTTGGTTTGAGCGACGAAGCGGTGGAAGAAGTGTGTGATTCAATTAAAGACCTGGTGGTTGTTCCTGCCAATTATAACTGTCCCGGACAGCTGGTTATTTCGGGTTCAATCGAAGGTATCGACAAAGCTTGCGAACTACTAAAGGAAAAAGGAGCAAAGCGTGCACTGAAACTCCCTGTTGGCGGGGCTTTTCACTCACCACTCATGCAACCTGCAAGCGAAGAACTACAGGCAGCTATAAAGGCTACTACATTCTCAACTCCGGTATGTCCTGTATATCAGAATGTTAATGCATATCCACAGACAAATCCCGATTCCATCAAAGAAAACCTCATAGCACAGCTTACTGCTCCGGTTCGCTGGACTCAAACAGTGAAAAACATGGTTACCGATGGTGCTATAGAGTTTGCTGAACTTGGACCAGGTGACGTACTTAAAGGACTTGTAAAGAAAATTTCTCCTGAAACAGCGACAATCTAATTAATAATTAATAGTTAATAATTAAGATGCAGGGAATAGTTCTTTGCATCTTTTTTTGTGTTTAACCTCATTTTTTATAGCAGCGGACACAGATTTCGTAGAGTTTCTTCTTTGATTTCTGCGTTCCTATGTGATAAACTTTGCGTTCTCTGCATTTATTTGCATATTCTTACTAAAAAACGTTTTTCTGATTTAGCAATAGACTTTTTTTTGTACTTTTGTTCTTTGATTCTATATGTCGTATTCTAATGAGAATAATTGAGAGAAATAAAGAAAAACTGGTTGCTTTGTGTCAGACACACAAGGTAAAACATTTGTTTGTCTTTGGCTCTGTAATAACTCCTCAATTCAACAAACACAGTGATATTGATTTTATTGTTGATTTTGAGGACATTGACTTATATAATTATGCCGATAATTACTTTGATTTAAAAACTTCACTGGAGAATTTATTCAAACGTGAAGTTGATTTACTTGAAGATAAGGCAATCAGAAACCCTTTTTTCAGGAAGTCTGTTGGTTCATCCAAGCAACTGATTTATGGATAAAGATATTCAAACCTGGTTATATGATATTCTGTTATCTATTGATGAAATTGATAGCTATTTTGAACCTGATTAACGTTTTTTTGAAGTATATCGGAATGATATTTAAACTAAACGTGCGGTTGAAAGGGATATAGAAATTATTGGTGAAGCTGTAAATAGAATCTTAAAGAAGGATTCTAAGTTTCAACTTGATAATGCTCAGAAAATTATAGGTATCAGAAACAGAATTGCCCATGGTTATGATAATGTATCGGATGACCTGATTTGGAGTATCATTATCAATCACTTACCCAAATTAAAAGAAGAAATTCTATTAATGCTCAATGACTAATTTTAAACTGAGTATTGTTAATTATTAATTAGTTTTTATGTTTAGAACACACACCTGCGGCGAATTACGCCTTTCAAACTCAGGACAACAAACAACTCTTTCGGGTTGGGTACAGCGCACCCGCAAAATGGGCGGTATGACTTTCGTGGATATACGCGACCGTTACGGCATTACTCAGTTGGTTTTCAATCAGGATGTAAATGCTAACCTTTGGGAACAGGCCAATAAACTGGGACGTGAATTTGTAATTCAGGTTACCGGCACAGTTGCTGAACGTAGCAACAAAAATGCTAATATGGAAACCGGTGATGTTGAGATACTTGTATCTGAACATCAGGTGCTGAACGAGTCACTGACTCCACCATTTACCATCGAAGAAAATACCGACGGTGGTGATGATATCCGCATGAAATACCGTTATTTGGACTTACGTCGTACTAATGTGCGCGAAAATCTGGAACTACGTCATCGTATCACCTTCGAAACTCGAAGATATTTAGACCAAATGAACTTTCTGGAAGTTGAAACGCCTATACTCATTGGTTCTACACCTGAAGGAGCACGCGATTTCGTGGTGCCTTCGCGCATGAATCCGGGTGAGTTTTATGCCTTGCCACAATCGCCACAGTTGTTCAAGCAGTTATTGATGGTGTCGGGCTTTGATCGTTATTTCCAGATTGCCAAGTGTTTCCGCGATGAAGACCTGCGTGCCGACCGCCAGCCGGAATTTACACAGATTGACTGCGAAATGTCCTTTGTAGATCAGGAAGATGTGCTGAATTTGTTTGAGGGCATGATGAAACACTTGTTCAAATTCGTAAAAGATATTGACTTTGCTGAAGCATTCCCCCGTATGACCTGGCATGAAGCCATGCGTTTGTACGGTTCTGATAAACCGGATATCCGTTTCGGAATGCAGTTTGTAGAGCTGAAAGAAGAAGTTTCAGGGCATGATTTTGTAGTATTCGACAGCGTTCTGTATGTAGCAGGTATTTGTGCCACGGGATGTGCAACTTATACCCGCAAGCAACTCGACGAACTGACCGACTTTGTGAAGAAACCGCAAATAGGAGCGAAGGGGCTGGTATATATCCGCTGTGAAGCTGACGGTACTTTCAAGTCATCAGTAGATAAATTCTACTCCAACAACGATTTAAAAGCCATTGCAGCTAAGTTTAATGCGCAAGCGGGCGACCTTATATTGATTCTGGCCGGTGCTAAGATAAAGACTCAGAAGGCTTTATGCGAATTACGTCTGGAAGTAGGAGCAAGGCTGGGTCTTCGTGACAAGAATATATTCAAACCTTTGTGGGTCATTGACTTCCCATTGTTTGAGTGGGACGAAGAAACTCAACGCTATTATGCTACACATCACCCATTTACGTCTCCAAATCTCAACGATGTTTCGTTGTTGGATACCAATCCCGGCGATGTGCGTGCTACAGCTTATGACATGGTAATCAACGGAGTAGAGCTTGGTGGCGGATCGATACGTATTCATGATTCGAAGCTTCAAAACCGCATGTTTGAACTACTTGGATTCACTCCCGAAAAGGCTCAGGCACAGTTTGGCTTCCTGATGAGTGCGTTTCAGTATGGTGCACCGCCACATGGTGGACTGGCATTTGGGTTAGATCGTCTGGTTTCCTTATTTGCCGGACTCGATACTATCCGTGACTGTATGGCTTTCCCGAAAAACAACTCGGGTAGGGACGTAATGATTGATGCGCCGTCGGTTATCGACCAGTCACAGCTTGATGAACTGAATCTGGTGGTTGACATTAAGCCTGCTAAATAAGCCAAAATATCCAACAGAATCCACTTTAACACAGAACTCTTAAATAAATAAAAGTCAGGTGATTTCACCTGACTTTTATTTATTGCTACTATGTTGATTAATGAATTTTCCTTTTATACAGGAATTTCAACTCTTATCTTTGTCCCTTCGCCCACAGTACTGATAATATCAAAATCGCCGTTATTCAACGTTATTAATTCTTTCATACTTATCAACCCGTATGAATCTTTATTTTTAAAATTCCTTTTTTCAAAACCAATCCCATTATCAATAATAACCAGTTGCATTTTATTATCGTTTGCTGAAAATTGAACTGTAACTTCTGTTGCTTTTGCATGTTTCAATATGTTGTTGAACGATTCCTGAAGAATGCGGAATAATGCTATTTCATGCTCCGATTTCATGCTTTGGTTAGTTAATGTGGTATCAAACTGACATTTAATGTTATGAGTTTCACCAAAATCACTTAGAAATACTTCAGTTGCTGCAATAAATCCAAGTAATTCAAGTTGTTCTGGTCTTAAGCCATTCATTATACGTCGGGCAGTTTTAATGCTATTATCGGTCTGTAAAATATAGGTTTCTAACTCGGCAATTACCTCATCTACTTCAACTGCTTTTTTCATTTTCAGCAACTTGTTCTTAAACACACCCATATCAATTTTTAAAGCTGCCAGGAATTGAGCAAGACTATCGTGTATCTCCATTGTAATTGATAGTCTTTCCTTTTCACGGACTTTTTGAAGATGAGTTGCAAAGCTTCTCAATTGTTCTCTCGAATCTTTTAATTCCTGTTCGGCTTTCTTTCGCTTAGTGATGTCGATAAACGTACAGACAACCTGATGAATAGTTTCGTCGATTTTTAGACTTGGAAGGGCATCTACCAATAACCACACATACTCGCCCTTTAGAGGATGAAAAACTCCCATAACCACCCCTCTTACCGGAAGATGTGTGGCGATTGCCTGAGGAACCGGATGGGTTGGACCGGGAAAAGGAGTACCGTCCTCGTGAATAACATTCCAATCAGGGTCGAAAGAAGTTTTACTTAAAAGTTGATCTTCACTGACTCCAAGTAATTCAAGTGCCTTGGGATTGCTTAATAATATCTCTGAATCAGGACCTTGAATAAGCACACCTACATGCATATCCCAAACCAGATTTTGGAATTTTGACTGGCTTTCCTTAAGTAATTCTTCCACCTGCTTGCGTTGGGTAATGTCCTCCACAATACCCAAATTGTACAGAAACTGTCCATCCTTATCATAATTAGCTGTTAATGTAAGCGATCCCCAAATCATCTGACCGTCTTTGCGAAAATATCGTTTTTCGGTTTTATAAACAGTTATCTCTTTTCTAAATAACATTTGGATAAATGGCAAATCATTTTTCAGGTCATCAGGGTGTGATATATCTTTAAATGTGAATTGTTGAAGTTCAGTTTCAGTGTACCCCATAATTTTGCAGAACTCTGAATTTGCTTTTATAAACCGGAATTCTTTATCAGCCATAACCATTCCGAAAGGGCCATTCTCATATAACTTACTGAACCTGAATTCACTTTCATTGAGTTGAGATTCGGTTGTTCTCAAATTTTGGATATGCTTTTTAACCATTACAAACAACAATGCTGATGTTACGATAATGAAGAAAGTACCTTTATATGTTTGAAATTTAGTCAATAAGCTATCATCAACAACCAGTATATCAAGCACTTTATCCGAAAATAGTATCCACAGAAATCCAAACATTAAATAGCTAAGCGTGATTTTGTATTCAAACTTAAAATTAAAGAGAGAATCGGGTTTGTTTGTTTTCATCTGATGACTTTTAATGGTTATTAGGTATTGAAATTCAGAATTACCTCGCTTCAAAGATATAAATAAAATTCATGCAACTTATATTTCATAAAAAAAATTATTTTTAATGAATTCAAAAAGTAGAAACTCAAAAATCGTCAGCTTGGTACAGTTATTGTTACTAAAGGAGTTTTGTTTATTAATTTTCCGTCTTTTAATTAATTTCTCACACTGAATTTTATCTGCATGCAAATCAGTACAAAAAACCTGTTGAACTCAAAATTTCGTTTATCTCTTAGTTTATTTTTCTGTATTATCATTGGTCAATCTGTTTATTCTCAGACATCTACAAATGTTATTAAACTATCAGGAAAAATACTCTGTCACGAAAACGGAGAATTGAAACCACTGTCATTTGCCACTGTCAGGCTGTTGTCTCCCAAAGACAGCACCATCATTTCAGGAACGAATACCAACGACAACGGAATGTTTGAACTAAAAGTTGTTACCGATAATCAATACCTCTTACTTATTTCGTGTGTGGGCTACCGCAATACTTATCAATTGGTTGCTGTTGATAAAAGTATGACTCAACTTATGCTGAACGATATAGATGTTAATGAAACAGCCATTTCGCTCAAAGAAGCAACGGTAGTAGGTAAACGGGCTGCGATGGTGGTAAAGACTGATACAGTGGAGTTTAATGCAGCAGCCTACAAGCTCAGAGAAAATGCGGTGGCCGAAGATATGCTGAAACGATTACCCGGAATTACCCTTACCGAGGATGGTAAGATTCTGGTCAATGGAAAGGAAGTAAAAAAAGTGATGGTAGATGGAAAGGACTTTTTCCGCTCTAATCCCAATCTCACTATTAAAAACATTCCTGCAGAAATTATGGACAAACTTCAGATTATTGAAGATAAATCGGAACTTGCCAAACTGACCGGTGTGGATGACGGTGAAGAAAATATAACCATCAATATCACCATTCAGAAAGATAAAAAGCGTGGCTGGCTGGTAAGCAGTAATGTAGGGGCAGGAGAGGAGCTTAACGGTACGGAGGGTAATTTGATGCGTTACACCGTCAATACTTTTGCAGCAAGGCTGATGGATGATAAACAATTAGGAATAGTTGCTAACGGAAATAATATAAACGGAATGAGTGTTGGCAGTGGCGGAAGTACGGTAGGAAGCGGAAAACCAGGATTAAACTCATCGCTGTCGGGTGGTATCAATTTCTCATCGGGCAAAGCCAAAGATGCACCCTGGACTATCAACGGCGATTTGTCTTATGGCTTTAATGAGCGTAAAGTTCGTCGCACTTCCATTCGTCAGTATTATTTGCAGGACAGTACATCCTATCAGACAGACACCATTCAGCAATACGTTCGCGATCAGGGATTGCGATTCAGCGCTAAAGTGGAAAGCCGGGCATTGACAGGCTGGGTGTTTTCGTTTACTCCATCGGCTTCTTATACCACTACTTATAAGGATGATACCGGAAAAAGTCTGCTACAGGCCGGAAATGCAACCCGTGACTCGGTCAACTCAAATCACTATACAGCCAGTTCGGTAACTCCTTCTTTCGATTTGGGAGCAACGTTTACTGTTTCGCACGAATTTGCCAACAAACGCCGCAGACTTTCTATGAGTGTCGATTCGCGCTATTCCAACTCACTGGGTGATGGCGAAACGCTTGCTCAGTATTACTATTATCGTAACAGTCCGGCCAACAGGGTAGTAAACCGCAATCAACAATGGGAAACCAACAGCCTGAGCTTCACAAACAGGCTTTATATGTCCTATATTGAACCGATTGGCGATAAACATTCGCTTCAGTTTGTTTATTGGGTTCAGTCGGGTCAGCGCGAAAATATCAAAAACAACTACAAACCCGACCTTATTACGGGCGAGTTCACTGTGCTTGATTTACCCTACAGCCGAAGTTTGGACAACAATACACTCACACAGCAGTTGGGTATGAGCTACCGGGGCGTGTTAAGCAAGCTTATCTATACCTTCGGACTCGATTTCAACCCATCGTTTATTCGCAGTCGCTCCTTTATTCAGACTGCAGCAGCTTCGGGACTCGATTCTACGATAACCTATTTTCCGGGTTATCAGACCTTCAATTATGCCCCGAATGCCTATCTGATGTACAATATGGGTAAAGGAAAAAGTTTGCGGTTCGATTACCGGGGGCGTTCAGAAGCACCATCGGTTATACAACTTGACCCGTCGCGCGACGAATCCAACCCAACGAATATCCGAATGGGAAATCCGGCATTGCAACCACGTTTTACACACTGGACACGCCTGCGTTACAACAATAACAATTCTGAAACCCAACAGGTCTTTATGATAAACCTGGAAGGCAACTACATACTGAATGATATTATTAATTATACCAATTACGACGGCACCACGGGCGTAAAAACCACCATGCCAATCAACAAATCTGGTTCGTGGAATGCCAATGGTATCGTGATGTATAATCGGCCATTAAGTTCTAATTTTCAGGTAAATAGCTATACGACTGCCGGCATACGGAATAATATCGGTTATTCTTCGCTCAATGGTAAGAGCAGCAGTCAGGAAACCGTGGCCACAACAGTCACAGCCAACGAAGATCTGGGCTTAACCTTCAAGTGGGACTGGCTTTATATGATGGCTAAAGCCAGCTATTCGCTTAATAATACCACTTATTCAGTAAGCAATATACTTCCGAAAAATACTTCGGTACTGGGTGGCTATTTTACTGCACAGCTCACGTTGCCTGATTCCTGGTATATTTCATCCAATGTAAGTTACCGCAACATGACCGGTTTCTCGGCAGCATATAACCGTCAGGAAATGCTATGGAATGCCGAAATCAGTAAAAACTTTCTGAAATACAAAGCTGCTACCATTACACTAATTGTCAATGATATACTTCAACAACAACTCAGTGTGGCGCAACTAATTTCAAGTAATTATGTTGAAGATCAGCAATATAACACACTGAAAAGCTTTGTAATGCTTGCTTTTTCCTATAAGTTTAACACAATGGGTAAAGGAAAGTAGGGGAGAGCTGTAAAAATAAATACCGACTTCTTGTTCACAGTTTAAGTATTTGAGTATAAATAAGGGAAAATGATTTCTGAATTATGTTAGTTACTAATTAGAGTTTGTTTATAAAGTACTATATTTTTGCTCGATTATCAAACAA
>JBAXMR010000105.1:0-18456 GCA_037134195.1 Paludibacter sp.
CCACTGAAACTAACTGATGTCAATAATTTTTCTTTGTCTGTTCCGAAATAAAGTTTGTGAGAAACAGCGTTATAAGCAGGTCGCCACATCAATACATCACGGTCGACTGAAACGTTTGCCCCATTCGGAACAACTGGGAATGAAGCTTTCATTTCGCGCCTGCCGGGAATACGGTAAATGCTGTCACCACGTTCGTAAGCACCAATATCGGGAGCTGAACCAAACTGACTGTCGGTAAGATCTTGAAATATTTTCCCTTTGTCAACAACATCGGTGGCAGTCTCTTTGGGTCTGAAATCGAAGAATAGCGGACTTTCAAGTAGGTTTTCCACTACTTTTCCGGAAGCATTGTGGCTATAATCTGCCAGCGTTTCAATGGGTCTTGCAAACCAATGGCCATAAATCGATTCAGATAAATTATTGACAACAGAACTATACTGATTACACAAATTGCGATGTGTCTCCACGATCATACCACTTTTTACTTTATTATATTTGCTGTGTTGAAAAATGGTATTACTACAAGCTCTGTTTGCCATGTCTGGTGTAGGATTGTCGGGATTTTTCAGTTCAATTCCGGCACTACCAATGTTCCAAATCACATTATGATCTATCGTTAAACCTGCGGTTTTATCATCGCCCCGAATACCCATACCGCCACCCCATTGGTGTGGTGGAGTTCCTGCATATCCTTCGTGCACCCAATTGTGATGCAAACGTGTTCCATGACAGAAAGTATTTTGTGCATAAAGAGCAGACACGTCCTTATTTCCTCCCCAGCATGAACGATAAACATTATACAGATCATTCATACAAACATTATTATCGGCTTGTGCCACCTGAAGTGCAATACCGCCACTGTTGTAAATAGTGTTGTTTCTGACAGTTGCTTTGCCAGCTTTACCAACAAGCGCTTCCCAAGGTTTACTTACTTGTAACGGTGGAAATCCTAATGATGAATTATAATTAAAATCATGAAATACATTATTTTCAATCAGATTTGAGAAACCGCTGATATATAGCGCACTCATTGCCCCGTAGGCAAAAATATTATTAGAAACGATTGCGTTGTCGGCGTCAATCATTGGGTAGTTTCTGTCGCATTTCTCATGTACATCTTCTTTTGGCATTGAGAAATATTCAGTCCACGAAGAGTACAAAACAGTATTATTCCTGAAAACAATATTGCTGCTTCTGCTATTATAGTCTTTCCCAAACTTAAAAGCTGTTCCAAAAAATGTTAGACCATCAACGGTTATGTTACTGGCGTTTGCTGTAGCCGTCAATGAATAGTTACGTACCTTTACTTCCAGCAGTGCTTTTTGAGGTGTTTTTCCCTCTGGCATACATATAAAAAGTTGTTTGTTGTTACTGTCATAAAACCATTCGCCGGGAGCATCCAAGAATTCCTTTTTGCCAATCAAATAATAGCGGTCGTCATTGAATTTGAGTTTGGCACCCGATTCATCTTCCGGTTTAATACTATTTCCAAGATTTTTTGGATAATTGAAGGAATTACTTTCTACAGAATGACCTTCAACAACTCTTGTCCATACAAAAAACTGGTGACAAACATTCAGTACTGCTATAGCGCCTGTCACATCCCATCCTGTTTTTGCTAAATCAGTATCTTTCACTGTACCGTAAAGATTACCAATCGTATCTACCGCTGCCCACATCTTAGGCGAAAAGAAGTCCCAATCACCATTTTTATCTCTTGGCACATTGGGCCAACGAGCTTCCAGCATCGGTTTTCCATCAAAAAATAATTGTTCAAAAGTTACACCGTTGTAATCAGCTACAAAAACCCCTTTTTTGTCGGTTGTTTTCCATCTCAAATTTAGAATATTCAATCCCGAAATCACAGGATTTTCTCCTTTAGCTGACTGAATAATGATAGGCGCTACGGCATTTCCCGAGTTTTTAATATTGATATTTTCGCGATACGTTCCATTATGAATGATACAGATATCGCCGGCTTGCAATTTGTTGACTGCTGCCTGAATGGTACAAAACGGTTCTTCCACCGATCCAGGATTTGCATCGTTACCGGTAGGAGAAACATGTAAGACTTTAGCAAATATTGCTATTGGACAAAGAATTAGTAGTAACAGGATTATTTTTTTTAAATTCATAGGTTCAATTTTTATTAGTTTCTCCTTGTGGATAATTGCTTTTCTATTTTGTAATGAAACACCAGATATCACCTTTAAACACCAAACCGTCTGAAGTGACTGCATCCACGCGCCAGAAGTATTTTTGTCCGGCAACCAGTTTGGGTAATGTAAAAACATTTTTCTCAGCACTGAATTTTCCACTTTTCTCTAACTTGTTAGGATCTGTTCCAAAATAAAGCAGATGTACAATCGCTTTGTATGCAGGTCGCCACATTAATACATCGATGTCAGCAGAAACGCTTGCCTCATTCGGAACTATCGGGAATGAAGCTTTTACATTGCGTCGACCAGGAATCCAGTAAATGCTGTCCCCTCGCTCATACGCCCCGATGGAAGGATTAGCTCCCTCTGTATACCCTTCAATTCGTTTTCCTTTGTTCAAAAGATCGGTGGCAGTTGTTTTGAGTCTGAAATCGAATAATTCAGGATTTACCAATTGATTTTCAACCGTAATTCCGGTGGCATTTCCACTGTAATCGGCCACAGTTCCTAATTTGGCTGCAAACCAACCGCCATCAATTTGCTCAGCTAAATTATTGTCAACCACTGAGAATTGATTGGAAGTGGTATTTAAATCAGTTTCTACATCGCCTTTTTTCGATTTTCCTTCTGTAGAAAAGATAATTGCCGTTTTGGGAGTATTAAATTTACTGTGTTGAAAAATGGTATTATTCAAAACCCGATTGGCTTGTTCCGGAGTTGGATGTGCCGGATTTTTCATCATAATACCAACGCTGCCAATGTTCCAAACCACGTTATGGTCGACAGTCAGACCCGCCGTATTATCATCGCCACGGATACCAATTCCACCATTCCATTCGTAAGGCGGTGTACCGCAATAGGCCTCATGAACCCAGTTGTGGTGAAGCCGTGTTCCTCTGCAATAAACAGATTGTGAGTAAAGGGCAGAAACATCTTTATTTCCACCGTAGCACGACCGGAAAGCATCGTGTAAATCGTTCATATAGAAATCATTATCACGTTGCCCGATTTGAGTCAAAATACCACCGCTATTGTAAATGCTATTGTATCGAATCACGGCATTACCACCTTTACCATCGTAGGAAAGTTGATTTCTACTTACCAAAAGCGGTGGGTAAATCAGTGATGAATTCAGGTCAAAATCGTGGAACTCGTTGTTTTCAATCAGGTTATAAAAGCCATTTATGAACAAAGCACTGAGTGCCCCGTATGAAAAAACGTTATTGCTAAGCACCACGTTATCCGAATAAATTTGCGGAAAATTCTTATCTGAACCTGCCATCGGATCATCGTCGGGCATAGAGAAAAACTCAGTCCACGATGAATACAACACGGTGTTGTTTGTAAAAGTGATAAACCGGCTGCGGCTTTTCAGGTCTTTTCCGAATTTGAATGCCGTTCCGAAGAACGTGATTCCATCCACGGTCAGGTAATATGCTTCCGAAGCAGTTAATGCGAAATTGCGGACTTTAGCTTCAAAAATACTTTTTGTAGGTATTTTTCCGTCCTGTGAGCAAAAGAAAAGCTGTTTTTTTGCCGTGTCGTAAAACCATTCGCCCGGAGCATCCAAAAATTCCTTTTTTCCCACAAGATAATACCTGTCGTCGTTAAATTTCAATCCTTTGCCTGTTTCGTCAGCCGGTTTTATACTTTTGCCCAGATTCTTGGGATAAAAAAGTTCATCGCTTCCGGCAGCATGTTTTTCCACCATACGTGTCCAGGTAAAAAACTGGTGACCGACATTCAGAATGGCAGTTGCACCGGTTACGTTCCAGCCTGTTGCAGCTAAATGTTTGTCCTTAATAATGCCGTAATTATTTCCGGTTGAATCAACTGCCGCCCACAAATTGGGTGAGAAAAAATCCCAGTCACCGTTTTTATCTCGCGGCACATTGGGCCAGCGAGCCAGCAAAAGCGGTTTCCCATCACAAAACAGTTGTTCAAATTCAGCACCACTATAATCGACCACAAAAATGCCTTTTTTATCGGTTGCTTTCCATTTCAAATTCAGCATATCCAATCCCGAAATAATCGGGTTTTCTCCTTTTGCAGCTTTGATTGTCAATGGATTTCCTGAAGTACCGGATTGATTAATGGAAATATTTTCCCGATACGTTCCGGCATGAACAATACAAACATCACCGGCTTGCAGTTTATTCACCGCTGCCTGAATAGTACGAAGTGGTTTGTCTGAAGTTCCTGAATTTGCATCGTTTCCGGTTGGAGAAACATGATATTCAATGGCAAAAACGCTTAACGGTAAAAAATAAATCAGAAATGGAAGAATTTTTTTGCGAAATTTCATTTGATAGCAATTTTAAGGTTAAAAAGGAACTTATCCCCAAAGATAAGAGATAAGTTCCTTTTAAGAAATTAGCACACGAAAATATTAATAACCGGGATTTTGATTCCCTTTTCCAATAGCCGGATTGATATTGATTTCTGTATCAGGAATTGGCATATAATTTTGAAAAGATTGAATTTTAGCTGCCGGCCAGAGGCTGGGAGAAGTTATCATTGAAGCATAGAATTTTGCCGTAAAGTTACTTTTATCAATCGGATCAGCTACGCTTGTTAAATTCCCCCCATAACTAAAAGTATGCACCCCTTTACAATAGTCAACTAATTTACCTGTACGTTTCAAATCAAACCAGCGCTGACGTTCGCCCATCAATTCCCATCCACGTTCCATCAATACTGCCGACCTGAATCTTTCTTTTGTTGTAGTTCCGGTATAATAAACGTGTCGTTTATCATAATTCGCATTGGTTTTATCGAAACTTTGTAATGAAATATTATACATCAATTCAGCCGGAGTATAGGGTGAATCTTTCATTAAATAGCTGTCATCCATTATTGGAACCTGTGCGCGGGTACGTATCATATTAATGGCAGCATAAGCACTCATTCCTAATGTAGTATTGTTTGGATCTCCAGTAGCTTCGTTGCTTGCTTCGGCATACAACAGATAAATATCAGCCATACGTAAGACGATTAAATTAATAGCTGCGTTCCAAACGTTTGAGGGCATACGTTCCCAACGATATTTTGAAGGCACCCATGATGTTACCGCAATAGCTGTACGGGTATTTGCGGTAGTAACTTTGTAAGGTCCAACGCACCATTGAAAACGAATATCGTTATCATTAAAACTCAAAGCGAAATCAGTACTCATAGGCCCTGCACCCCATGTGTATAGAAACGAACCGTCTGCCGTACCCGTCCCACTATTACCATTTATTGATCTCCATCCAAAAGCACTTCCATAGTCAGGATCTTTAAACTGTATTTCCCACAAGGATTCAGCACTGTTTTTACCCGATTCAAGAAACATTTTTCCATATTCTTTGAAAGCCGTGGCACTTCCGGGAGTAGTGGCATTCAATTTAATTCCACTTTGTGATATAACTTCAAAAGCTTTGAGGGCTGCTTTTTGAAACCACAAAGAGTCTGTTTCTTCGGCATAATTACCTACAGGATATCCGCCACGTGTCAGATAAGCTTTGGCTAACAAGCCCTTAGCTGTCCATTTGGTTACCCGTCCAACTGCAGGAGCAGTGGTTGGTAAATTCTGTTCTGCATATTGTAAATCGTTGATAATTTGCGTCCAGGTCTGACGTTCGGCAGCACGTGGTTTTGATACAGCATCTTCAATGCTCAACGTTGGTTCAACCCGTAACGGAACACCTCCGAAATATTGTACTAAATCCATGTAGCAAAAAGCCCGGATACATTTCGCTTCGCCAATCAATGCGTTTTTATCTGCATCAGTACCTGCAATTTTAGGCACATTGGCAATGATATTATTTGCCCGGTTGATAATGCTGTATAAACCTGACCATATAGTCAGCACATCGGCATCGGCCGATGTATATGTGTACTGGCTAAATTTTTGCTTGGCATCTGTAAATGCACCCGAGGAAATATCTGTCCCCATTTCTCCCCAACCTTGAACAGGTGTCATAACAGCAAAATACGGAACAAAGCCAGCATACATACCTGTTATAGCTGTTTTAGCATCATTCATGGTAGTAAAAATATTAGCCGGCGATAAAGTCGATATGGGAATTTCGTTCAATCTATCCGTACATGACATTAGAGTCATCATACCGGCTAAAAAACTAATTATTATGTTCTTCTTCATGTTTTTTTAAAATTTAAATTTTATTGACTTAGAAATTTGCATTAATACCTACCATGAATGATTGTGATAAAGGGTATGAATTCAGATCATAACCAGGACGTAAGCCGTTCAAATCTTGTGTATTTACATTTGGATCATAGCCATTATAGTTTGTAAATGTGTACAAGTTTAATATATTTGCATATACCCTGAGGGAGCTAACACCAAATCTTTTAACTAATTTAGAGTCGAAATTATAACCCAACATTATATTTTTAATACGCAGGTAAGATACGTTTTTTACGATATATCCATCGTGCATATCCATCAAAGGTTGTCCATCTAATGGGTATTGAGCATTTATATTTCCTTCACCACCTGTGAGAATATTCGGAACAACATTACCATTCCCATCAGTAATAGTGCGTATTTCATTACCGCTGGCATCCAACGGATATTGTATTGGTTTCCAGTAATCAAACTTCATTGTGTTTTGCATTTGAGTCTGTACTCCGGTAAAGTGCCGTATATTTGCATTGTAAATATCACGACCTACACTCCATTCCATAAAAATTGTCAAATCAAAATTCTTATATTCAAATCGGTTATTCAATCCACCGCTGAATTTTGGCTGTGAATTTCCAATAGGTCCTTTGTCATAAGCATCGATTTTTCCATCGGGTACTCCATTGGGGCCACTGATATCTTTGATTTTCCACTGACCAGGTTGTGCACCTGATAAAGCCGCAAGTGTATTTCCACTGGCATCTTTATTTAGCACATACTTATTAAGCATATTATTCCATGTAAAATCCGACTGCTGCCAAATCCCAACGGTCTGATAACCATACCATAATCCAATCGGTTGGCCAATCTTCAACATGGCCGTACTCGAATTTGTAGTTCCGGGCACTAACATCCAATCCTGCGAAACTAAGTTACCAAGACTTGTTACTTTATTCCGATTAATCGAATTGTTCAACGTGGCAGTCCATTTTAATGGGCCATTTAGAATCAGTCCGTTGATAGCAATTTCAATTCCCCTGTTTTCAATAGAACCAGCATTATATAAGTAGGAGGTAAACCCGGTTGAGGCAGGTATATCTCCGGTCAGCAACAAATCCTTTGTTTCTTTGATATATGCATCAATAGTTACTGACAAGCGTGATTTTAATATCGCAAAATCAAGTCCGGCATTTGTTTGAATAGACGTTTCCCATTTCAGATTAGGGTTTCCTATATTAATCGGATAAGTACCTGTTATGAATGAAGTGGCTGAAGTATATTTTGTTAATCCATAATTTGTCAATGATTGGTAGGATGCAATATTAGGATTCCCAGTTTCTCCCCAACCAGCTCTAATTTTCAAATTATCAAAAATGCCAAGTCTTTTGATAAATCTTTCTTCAGCCGCACGCCATGCAAACGAGAAAGAGGGAAAATATCCCCATTTATTGTTCTGAGCAAATTTTGAAGAACCATCTGCCCTAATAGTAGCTGTAAGAAGGTATTTTTCGTTGTAGTTATAATTAGCCCGACCAAAATACGATAATAATAAGAAATCTTCAGCATAAGAACTTGGTGTGGCAACACTCTGTCCAACCCCAATATTATTATAACCCAGCGTTTCATTTGGGAAATTAGTTGACTCCTGAGTAGTATTAAACTTAGTATTATATTGTTGTGAAAAACCACCGAGCACGTTGATTTTGTGTTTTCCGAATTTCGTATCGTATGTTACAGTATTTTCGTTCAACCATGATGTATAAGTATATGTTTGAATCTGAGCGCGTCCATTGTATAATGCTCCCCAACCTGTAGTTGACGGTACATACATTTTAAAATCAGTTTTGTTTTGGGACATACCACCTGTAGAGCGTATTGTCAATCCTTTTGCAGGGGTTAGTGTTAATGCAAAGTTGGTTCTTGATTCAAGAGTCTGTCTTTTCATTTTTACATTATTCAACATTTCCAAAGGACTTCCAATCATAAGGTTTCCATCTGTATCAATATTATTTAGTGTCACAATATTCATTGGGTTTAACGGAAGGGCTTTAAAAACCTGAGACAATATTCCCGCACCGGCACTGCTCCCATCCACTGCATTAACTGTAACAGTACCATTATTTTCAGAGTATGCAAAAGAATTGTTAAATGACAACTTCATCCAGTTATTCGGACTTCCTTCTGCTTTAAAACTCCCGGTATAACGGGTTGCATCAGTTGCTTTTAGTATTCCATTCGTATTATAATAACCCAGCGAAGCGATATAATTTCCTTTATTGTTACCTGCCGACATAGATATATTATAATTTTGTATATTTCCACTTCTTGTTACAGCATCTAACCAATTTGTATTTGTTGAGTCAGGGCTGGAATAAGGGGCAACGTTCCACCATTGATATCCATAACTACTGGATGTTGGAGTAGCAATACGTTTGTCAAATGGAAAAATACGGTCGTGTTGTGCCTGAGTATAGAATTTCGTATCACCGGGTACATACGTATTTTTATTTGCCATTTGTTGAACTCCATAGTTGGCATTGAAGCTTACTTTTACTTTACCATCCCTACCGCTTTTGGTAGTAATTATCACAACTCCATTAGCTCCCCGGGCGCCATATACTGCCGTAGCTGAAGCATCTTTCAAAATATCTATGGATTCAATATCATTGGGGTCAATGTTGGATAATGGACTAGAAGCTGTTAGAGTTCCGTTACCACCCGAGTTATAAGCACCTTCCACTGGAAATCCATCAATTACATATAATGGTGCTGAGCTGGCACTAATAGAGTTTGCTCCACGAATTTGAATGGTCATACCTGCTCCGGGTGCATTATCGGCAGCATTTATTACCACACCTGCTGTGCGACCTGAAAGTGCCTGCTCTAATGTTGCTGCTCCGGAGGATGCTATTTCCTTACTTCCTACCGATGAAACTGCACCTGTAAGATCACTTCGTTTCATAGTTCCATAACCAATGGCTACTACTTCCTGAAGATTTACAGTTGAAGATTCAAGTGCAACATTTATTATTGATTTACCTGCAATTTCAACTTCCTGAATTTTCATTCCTATAAAGGAAAATACCAAAACCGTTGCTCTTTCGGGAAGTTTTAGTGAGAAACGACCATTGCCATCTGTTATTGTACCTGAAGCAATTCCTTTTACAGACACAGTAACTCCTGGTAGTGTTTCACCAAACTCATCTTTTACAGTCCCGTTTATTTGTTTGCTTTGAATCTGTTCAGGGGTTGGTTCATTAAGGTTGGATACAATTGAATTTGTTGCCAAAAGCTGCATAAAAACTGCTGTTTGAATAATACAGGCGAGCATTATTCTTCGAATCGTGATTCGCTTTTTCATAAATAATATTTTGATTTAAAATTATGACAAAGATATTAATCCTTATCAAGAATCAAAGGGGACAAATAATTATTTTAGAGGGGTGAATTGGGTAAATGAATGATTAGAATATTTTAATTAAAGTTTATGATTTGTTTTACGAATTTCTATGTGCAAGTATTATCGATATACTTACGATGGGAACTCCATTGAAGAGAGATTTAGTTACAGTAATGATATTACTAGCATTGTGAAAACTTATAATAAATTATTTCTTTAATAAATCAAAAATATAGTGCTGGGTGCAAGTGTTTCTATTTAGAAACTTGCACCCTGCACTATGTCTAAATATTTATTAATTTGATGCTTGAATATATTAAAATAACTATGTAATTTTTAACTTAAAGTTAAGCAGACAAGCATAAGTCAATGACAGACAAAAGGTGATCTTTTTAGTATATTTCCTAATTCGTACCCCCTAAAGGTCTAATGAATGGTAAATGACTGAATTTCAATAGAGTAATATGAGAGGTTCATAAACCTTTCTCTCTGCTAATAACATTTGAAAATGGAGTAAATGCCGTCTTTAGTGCCTATTCTGGTACTAATTTCTTGATTAATTACTTTCCACTCTTCTTTCTCCAACTTCAGATACAGGTCTTTATTCCCATGCTTCATAGCTTTAGGAAAGTCACTTTCCTTTTTTCTTCGCAAGAAAGTACTTTCAGAAATTCCAAGTTCTTCATACGCCTCTTTACTGGAGTAATAATTCGCACGGCAGAAAGCAGGGATGGTGGATGGTTGATTCGTTGGTTGATTCGTTGAATTGGAAACTTTTGCAGGCTTTTGTGTCTTTTCATGTTTTTTCAGGAAGAGTCTCACCGGAGTAATCTGACCTGCAAGGCTTGTGTACAGCCATTCCTCTGTCTGTTTATAAGCCAGTACTTCATGCAATAATTCCTGTATCTCCAGATATGCTTTTGTCAGACAAACCCGCAACAGATGAAAAATGTAAATATTTGACAACCTGTTATTATCAGCATCCGCCGATGGTTCAATCAGGTCTTTTAATTGCAGTTTTTCTTTCTGTATTTTTTCACCCAGTCGCATCAGGCAGGTAGTCAAGTGTTTATCCAATATCTGGTCGCGCAAGTACGATCTGATTTGCAGATTTGTTTCAGAAGCCAGGTATTCCTGCATATCGGCAATATATAAAAAAGTCTCACTGAGTATTTTTTGTTGATAATACCGGGCTTTTAAGGTAGGAGGTTTCAAATACTGAATGAAGTAAATACCCGTATCTTTGGCTGTTACAACTATCATCTCCTGTAATTTTTGAACATACCGATAACTTTCGACATTGACCGGCAGCAAAGGATTTAATGTGCCATGCAAAATGTCTTCAAATAACGGAAAATAATAATCGGGAGTCATGATGTTAACTTGTAAAGGTTAAACTGGGACTTTGCCCCTACGGAGCTGCCTGAAATTTACTTTCAGGTGAAACCTGACCACTACTAAAAAGTGTTTTATTAAATCTAATTCTCGCCAAAATTGATAAAATTATCATAATTACAGAATCCGATTGTAAATTCTTGAGGTTATTTGATCCTATTTTATTATATGATTTAATCAAATAATGCCTTTAGAGTTTGAGTTGCAATGAACATTTTTTTGCTGTCTGGCAGTTCAATGAAATCATACTTTTGGTAAAACCCTTTTGCTTCCTCATCTATCGGGTCAACTATTATTCCAAAAGAACCAATTTCTCCAGATATTCCGTAGCTTCTTTTGAGAGCATCAATCAATAGAATTTTTCCAATTCCATTTCCTTGAAATTTTTTGTCTATTGCCAATCTACCAAGCAAGGTTGTTGGAATTGAATTATAGGACTTTGGAAGTTTTTTTTGAATTTGTTCAGAAAAGCTACTCAAAGGAATGCCGTAATTCGAAAGAGTGTAATACCCTCGAATAACGTTTGTTTCACTATCTGCCGATACGAAACAAACGGAGAGTTTGCGTTTTAGGTCTTGACCCGCCTGAGTTTTTAGATAATCATTCAAGAGTTCCTTTCCGCAATCAAAATCCTTACGATTGTGTTTTTTATTTAGGAGTTCAATCATTTCTTATTTTGAATTTGCGATAAAAGAGTTGTAATCAACCAATGCGTTCTTCAAAGTTTCAGAAGGCTTTTGTGGATTAGTTATCGCATCAAAAAAGACTTGACTATCTCTTTCAGAGGCAATTATCTGTTCTTTTTCTTTTATAATTTCTTTAGCTTTTTCCTGGACTACCCGAACTACAAAATCCGTAAGATTTCTATAACCTCCTAAAAATGCTGCCTTTTCAAAGAATTGTTTTTGTTCTTTTGGAAGTCTTGCATCAAATCTGGCTTGTTCTGCTGCTGTTGTATTCATCTGTTTATAATTGATTTTTAAAGGTCAGATGGAACTCACACATAAACATGCCCTTGTGTGTCAAAGTTTGTTAGTCGTGTTCGTTTCATAATTATAGTATTTTCTGCAAATGTACGTAAAATATCCGTAAATTCAATGTTTCGTACTGCATTTATCCGTACAATTATATTTATTTAATACTATACACAACCTAACTAACTATATTTCCCTCCAATAATTTTTCAAGGGATAACTAATATGAATTAATGTGAGAATAGCTTAGAATAACATTTCACAGCTTCTTGAGAGAATAATTTAGAAATTAATTGACATGAAACTGCCCGTAATATAGTTCGAGCGGAAGCCTGACCTTTGGTTCTGATAAGTTTATATTAGCACACTTTACAAAAATGCCAGCAAAGAGTTACTCACAGATAGCCATAGCGTAGCAATTGAAATTGACCGAGTTGGAACTCTGTCATCCCGAAAAACAGAAAGAATGTCTGACTTTTTCATCAAACATTCTTTCTTATCTTAAAAAACTACTTATCAGAAAGAGTTTCTATGCCAAATTCTCCTTAAACGGATCATGTGTCTATCAGTTTTGCGAATTGTATATGCTGATATGCATGATATTAGATATAATAGTTGATAAAGCAATACCCTGAATTTTAATTTAGTAGCAGATTAGTTTTCGACAGTCATAGATATCTGAAATTGAAAGTTTTTGGCATTACAAACAACAGAGGCTCATTCCATCGAATCAGCCTCTGTTGTTTGTAAGGAAAGTCTTGTTATCAGATTCCAGCTATACGTTTTATTTCTTCAATTACTGCCTTTGCAAACGCATCAGCTTGCTCAGGAGTACCCGATTCTGAATAAATGCGGATAATAGGCTCTGTATTTGATTTACGCAAGTGTACCCATCCAGTTGGGAAATCAATTTTCACACCATCGATATCGTTAACCTCGTATTGTTGATAGGATGCTTTAACTGTAACTAGTACTTTATCAACATCAATAGCAGGTGTAAGCTCAATTTTGTTTTTGGAAATATAGTATTCGGGATATGTTTTGCGTAATTCGGAAACTTTCAGTTTGCATTTTGCTAATTGGGTAAGAAACAAGGCTATACCAACCAAGGCATCACGTCCATAATGACTTGCCGGATAGATTATACCACCATTTCCTTCGCCACCAATAATGGCATTGGTAGCTTTCATAGCTGCCACTACGTTAACCTCACCTACTGCAGCTGCGGTATAGTTGCCACCACGATTGTTGGTTACATCGCTTAAAGCACGGGTTGAACTCAGGTTGGAAACTGTATTGCCCGGTGTGTTTTGAAGCACGTAGTCTGCAATAGAAACCAGTGTGTATTCTTCGCCGAACATGCTGCCATCTTCACAGATTATAGCTAAACGGTCAACATCAGGGTCAACCACAAATCCCACATCTGCTTTACCTTGTTTCATTACTGCCGAAATATCAGTGAGATGTTCAGGAAGTGGTTCGGGATTATGTGGAAATTGCCCGTTAGGTTCACAATAAAGTTTTTCAATTTTTGTTACTCCCAAAGCATGTAATAATTCAGGAATAGCTATACCTCCTACAGAGTTTACACAATCAATTGCTACACTAAAATCGGCAGCTTTAATTGCTTCTAAATCAACAAGTTCGAGTGCAAGGACGCTATCAATATGTTTTTCGGTATAAGTAAAATTTTCGTTCAATTTACCCAATTTATCTACTTCAGAGAAAATAAAAGATTCTTCGGCGGCAATTTTCAATACGTTTTCACCTTCAGCTGCATTCAGAAATTCACCTTTTTCGTTCAGCAATTTAAGTGCATTCCATTGTTTTGGATTATGACTTGCTGTAAGGATAATACCTCCTGCAGCTTTTTCCATGCTAACTGCAATCTCAGTAGTAGGAGTGGAGGCTAAACCGATATTCACCACATCGAATCCCATACCGAGTAATGTGCCGATAACCACCTGATTAACCATTTCACCCGAAATACGGGCATCTCTACCTACCACAATTTTGTTGGATTCAGTCTGCTTGTTTGCTTTTATCTGAGTGGCATAAGCTGCGGTAAAACGCACGATATCAAGCGGATTTAATCCTTCGCCCGCAGTGCCCCCAATTGTTCCGCGGATACCTGAAATTGACTTGATTAATGTCATAATATGATTTTTTGGATGAATTTATAATCTGTGATGAGAATCACAAAGAATTGGAAAAGTGTTGTAATAAGTCTATTTTAAAATTTTAATTTTTAAAATATATGCATAAGGTGTTGTATTGGCAGTTGAATTAAAGCCTAATAAAAATGGAACAATAATTACAGCTTCTGATTCATTTCTACTCATGTAGGAAACTGCTTCTTGAAAAGCTTTACACGATTGAGTCATATCACCATAAATGAATTGAGGAGGATGGGGATTATCTATTGTATTCCAGTTTCTGACAGTGTCAGGATTTGCAGTCAGGTCGTATTGTTTATAGCGCGGTGTTACGATGTTTCTCAATTCAACTTTCGAAGTGTCACCTTTTTCAACTAAATGAAAATATAATCCACTAGTACTTTTATAATAGATATCTCTGCCATCTTTATTCCAGATACTATCAACAGGATAAGTGCTGACGATATTTAAATTATTGCGTTTTACAAAAGCATTAATTAAAGTCTGTTCATCATCTAATTCTTGTGCAAATGTTTTGGTATTGGTACAAGAATTAGAAGCTAAAGTCAACAGAAAGCCGAGAAATAAGAACAATGAAATCTTTTTCATTTCAAAAATATATTTTAATGCAAATATCCGATTAAATAGTGAATCTTAAAAGTTAATAAAACGAATAAAGTTATAAGAATTGTGCTTAATTCATGAAAATAAATCTATTGATTTTCAAATCCGCAGTTTTATTCTATAAATGAGCGATGTGTAAGGTGGAATCATGTCGTTACCAGTCATACCGTATGCTAAATACCATGGAATTATAAATATTGCACTATCGCCTTTGTGCATCATTTTGAGTCCTTCTTCCAATCCAATAATTGATTGTTTCTTTCCGATAATAATTTTAGTAAATCCACTATTAATCAGTTTATTATCAAGTTTCATTATCTGAAAATCAAAGCTGCATTGAACAGAATCTTTAACGGCAGTACCTTTACCGGTATGAAAAATCTTGTACCAAAATCCCAATTGATTTTTCCGGAAAGAACCTTTACTTTCGGCCAATATCCTGATTGTACTATCTTCTTTTTCGGTAAGTTTGCTATTAATTTTCAGTAATGTCTCATTATCCATATTTCTTTCAATAACCTTGTTTGAAGGCAATTGTGGCATTTGCTTAACGCAGGAAACAAATCCGAAAAAAAATAATGTGACAAACAAAAAACCAATCTTTCTCATTTATTTTATCTATCAACTACCAACTATCAACTAAGAACTAACGTATGTTTGCAATGCTGATAATATCCGAGAAAACTCCCGCAGCTGTAACTGCAGCACCAGCACCATAGCCTTTAATCATCATTGGGAATTCTTGGTAACGTTCGGTGGTTATCAGGATGATATTGTTGCTTCCCTGAAGGTCGTAGAATGGATGCAGGCTGTCAACTTCCTGCAAACCTACATGACAATTTCCATTTTCCATTGTTGCCACAAATCGCCAGCGTTTGCCCTGAGCTGCTAATGCCAACCGTTTTTGTTCAAATTCGGCATCCAATTCAGGAACATTTTTCCAGAAATCGTCCAAGCTTCCGTTAAAATATTTATCAGGTATAAATAAATTCTTTACAACATCTTGTTGCTCAACTTTATAACCGGCTTCTCGAGCCAAAATTACCAGTTTCCGTATTACATCTTTTCCACTCAAATCAATACGTGGATCAGGTTCTGCAAAACGTGCTTCCTTAGCCATCAGAATAGCTTTACTCAATGGTATTTCAGCACTGATAGTATTGAAAATAAAATTAAGTGTACCCGAAAGTACAGCTTGCATTTTTTCAATGTGGTCACCACTGTTAATTAAACTATTTATAGTATTGATAATAGGCAAACCAGCTCCTACATTGGTTTCAAAAAGATATTTAACGCCACGTCGACGTGCTGTTTCTTTTAATCCGATGTAATTTTCATATTCAGATGAAGCAGCAATTTTATTAGCTGCCACTACCGATATATTGTTCATAATTAGCGTTTTGTAAAGACCCGCTATTTGTGGACTGGCCGTGCAATCAATAAATACAGAATTAAAGATATTCATGTTTAAAATTTCGCTGCAAATTAGTTCTGGCGAAACCGTAACACCTTTATTTTCAAGTTCATCATTGTAGTTTTCCAGGTTTATTCCATCGCGGGTAAATAGCATTTTAAATTCAGAGGCAATTCCGACAACATTTAATTTCAATCCATTTTCAGTCATCAACTTATGTTGTTGCTTTTTTATCTGATCTAACAGGCTGCCACCAACAGTTCCAATGCCAATTAAGAAAAGGTTAAGTACTTGATATTCTGACAGAAAGAATGAATCATGAATTACATTTAATGCCTTACGCAATGATTTCCGGTCGGTAACAAACGAAATATTGGTTTCGGAAGCTCCCTGAGCGCAAGCTATTACATTGATTCCGTTACGACCCAGCGTTCCAAAAAGTTTTCCGGCAATGCCCGGTGTCCGTTTCATGTTATCGCCAACAATGGCAACGGTTGCTAAATCATCCTCCGAGAAAATTTCATTTATCTCACCCTGAGCAATTTCATACGCAAATTCTTTGCGTAAAACATCTACAGCAAGTGTGCTAACAGCATTACTAACACCTATTGAAGTTGTGTTTTCGGACGAAGCTTGTGAAACCAGAAATACGCTGATACCATTTTTGGCCAATACCCGGAAAATACGATGATTTACACCGATAACGCCTACCATACCAAGTCCCTGAACAGTGATTAAAGAAGTATCATTGATAGATGAAATTCCCTTAATTGCCTTGCTGGTTTCGCTGGTTTTTTCGCGCGAAATATAAGTCCCTTCTGCACTGGGATTAAAGGTGTTTTTAATTTTTACAGGAATATTTTTATGGAAAACAGGAAAGATAGTTGGAGGATAAATTACTTTTGCCCCAAAGTTGCAAAGCTCCATAGCTTCAATAAAGCTCAGTTTTTCAATTACATAAGCATTATTTATTATACGTGGGTCAGCTGTCATAAATCCGTCCACATCACTCCATATTTCTAGAATGGAAGCATTCAATGCGGCAGCCAGAATGGCAGCAGTATAATCAGATCCACCTCGTCCGAGATTGGTAATGAAATTAGTGGTTGAATCAGTTGCAATAAATCCACCACATACTGAAACTTTGGCAAGAATTGCAAATTTTTCACGAATAATAATATTCGTTTTTACAAAATCAACAATATGTTTGTTGAACTGATTTTCCGTTTTTATAAATTCACGAGAATCGAAATGCACCGCATCATTTATAGCATAACTTACTATAATAGAAGAAATTGCTTCGCCATAGCTTACAATGGTATCTATTATTTTGGTTGAAATATCTTTAATTAGAAAAACTCCACGAAATATATTTGATAAATCGGTAAATTGGGATTGGATTTTTGTGCGTACTTCTGCTTTTTTATCATCCGAAATCACTCCTTCAATCATTTCTTCGTGACGGGTAACCATCGTATTGTAATGAGAAAGATAGTCGTTATTACCTTCGCAAGCCAGATTTGAAATTTTATAAAGTTCATCGGTAATGCCCGATAGTGCAGATACAACCACTATAACCGGTTCATTTTGTTCCTCAACAATTTTTTTTACGCTTAAAACGCCATGGATAGAACCTACGGATGTTCCACCGAATTTTAATACTTTCATCGTTATATTTTTAATTTAATTCGTTTTTTTGCTATTTATGGATTGCAAAATTAGCGTTTTTTCCTCAAATAATCAGTAGCTTTCCCGAATTTTGCACAAACTATTGTTTCTTTGCTAAAATTGAACTACTTTTGCAACTCAAATTTTGAAACATAAAACCAATCATGAATTGTGAAACAAAGCTCAGTGTTTGCAAATTATGAATCAAAAATTGAAATTTGGTCTGGTAGCTCAGCTGGATAGAGCAACAGCCTTCTAAGCTGTGGGTCTCGGGTTCGAATCCCGACCGGATCACAAAAACAAATCCCAATCACTTGTAAATCAGTGTTTGGGATTTTTGTTTTTAATGTTCTTGCCCATATTTGCCCCACATAATAATGGTTTTATACTTTTGAGACATTGTGAAGTCAGTGATTTTGGTTGTTCCAACTTAGTTTTTTATCTCAACTTTCGCAAGCTCAATTTAACCTGCTTGCGGTAGTTTTTTGAAATTTAAGTATTTTGTAAGTTTCTCATTTTCAGAGAATAATTTCTCTA
>JBAXMR010000106.1:0-18365 GCA_037134195.1 Paludibacter sp.
ATATATTTTTTCTGATAGTTTTTGGGTCATAATATAAATACATTTGGTATTATTTTAAAAGAAGGAGAAGTAACCGGAGCAAAAGAAACTTCACGACTTCCGGGGCAACCACCGACTTGTTTCACACCGGGTGCTGGCATATTATGAACCGATGAAACATCGATTGGTATATTATTGGCACGCAAATAACTCACTCCTTGTTTCAGATACTCAAATTCACCATGCTCTTTAAGGTGTTTCAGGTGAGCCAAAATAGTTTTCTCGCCTTTCGGAATCATACGCTCAATAGTAGCAATTTCGTTGTATGGTTCAGCTTCACGTTCCTCAAGCTCGATAGCTCCTACAGGACAATCGCCTATACATGCTCCTAAACCATCACAATACAGCTCGCTTACCATACAGGCCTTTCCGTCAATCATTTGCAAAGCTCCCTCATGACATCCCTGTACACATGCTTCGCAGCCATTGCAAAGCATTTCGTCTATTTTTATTATTGTTCTTTTCATAAATTCAATTACTATTTATTCATTTACCATTTACTATTTAACTTCAAAATGGTAAATAGTAAATTAAAACACTGGTCAATTACTTAATCATTGTTAGGAGCATTTTAAAACGTTCTGTCGCATTTACTGCGTGACGAACATTGGCTGGCATGATAATGCTGTCACCTACATTCAATTCGAAAGGTTTACCATCGATTACAACTTCGCCAATACCGTCAAGTATCTGAACAATAGCGTCGAATGGAGCTGTGTGTTCGCTCAGAAACTCGCCTTTATCGAAAGCAAATAGCGTAACATTGCCTTTTTCGTTGCGAATAATGATTTTACTGACTACCGAACCTTCTGCATATTGCACCTTTTCGGTCATGCTGAATTTCTCAGCTGTTGGGAATGCTTTATTTTCCATTTTGGGTTGAAATTGAAACTGGCTCATAATTATATTTAGCTTTAAATTGATTATTAAACCTGCTACATTTTGTATTTTTGCAGGTAATAATGTTTGTATGGTGCAAAAGTACTGCCGTAGAAACTCAAAAAGTGTAACATCTGTTACACATACCAAATTAATTGACCTTATATGACAAATAATAATCCTGAATGGGTAGGTTTTAATCAGTTCGACGAGGATAACGGACTTTTTCCGGCAGATATGAGCTACAGCATACAAAATTATCGGAAGAATATACTTGTTTTTCGTCAGGGAGGTGTCTGTGATGCTTTGTATATACTAATTCAGGGTTCAGTAAAAACGGAAATGATTACTGAAAATGGAAATCTACTTGGTATCGAAATCATTAAAGCCCCACGCCCACTCGCCCCTGCCTTCTTATTTTCGGACAATAACCGTTTTCCTGTTGAAGTTACAACGCTGGAGGATGCAGAAGTATTGCGAATTCCTAAAGAAGAAGTAATTAGACTCATGACTTCGCAACCTGATTTCATGAAGCAGTTCCTCACTCACAATGCCAACCGCACTCAGTTTCTAACAAACCGTCTTCAGTTGTTATCAATTAAGACCATTAAAGGTAAAATAGCTCATTTTCTACTCGAACAAAGCTCTGAACACGGATCAAAGTTTGTAATAAACCGTAATCAAACTGAGTTAGCCGGATTTTTTGGTGTAGCAAGACCTTCGCTTGCAAGGAGTTTATCAGAAATGGTACAGGATGGAGTTATAAGCATCAACAAAAAAGAATATACCCTACTTAATAACAAAGGATTGAGAGAGTTATTGCTGTAATAATTGTAAAGATACTGTGTATTGCGTCTTTACGTTCAACAACCGTAAGTCAATCCGTCGTTTCCTTCATAATAATTAATAAATGGTTTATTTAAATGTTCGCTGAGTTTTTCAGCAGATCCTACCTAACCCATTGAAAAATCTACTAATTCATAATTTCGGCTGAAATTCAATAAATGAAATTCAGCCGAAACTTTTTTAAAACGTAGTTCGAAAATTAACTTTTAGTATAAACTTCAACTTAGTTACTTGAAATTTGATTGACAAAATATCATTTATTAATTTGCATGACTAAACTTACTCCACAAAATTGACTATTAAAATTTGGTGTAATGTAATAATTATAAGCATTAGATTTTGTTGGCAAATAAAGTCTTTTATATTTTACATTACAAACACCAATTAATGCACCTATAGCTCCAAATCCCACTGTAAATCCTAACATTATAGGTGCAACAGATTCAAATGGCACTCCACCATATTGACTTGAGGTTTCTGCCCACGCATAAATTGTTGAGCTAAGACCTAATAAACCACCATAAAGAGCATATTCGCCAGCATAGGAGCCATTTATTACTGATATGTAATTTATTTGAGATGCATTCATATTTGTCTGAACTTCTGATGATGAATTTTGATATGTAAAAGTGCTATCATTCAAAAGAACAAAATCTTTTGCTTTTATATATTCACCGTTATTTAATCTGATTTTCACACTTCTATAAGTATTACCAATCCGAACTTCATTAGATTGAGCAATAACTGAGTATATACATAACATATATACAAACGAAAATAAAATTTTTTTTTTCATATTGTTGAAATTTGATTGTTATTGTTTTTTATTTTCAATATACTTATCTAATACTTTATTCATCATTGGTTCAATCATTGGTAAAAGGTTATTATCAATTTCGTCATTAAATTCATTTACATCAGAACCAGCTATTCGTGTTCCTTTTGAAAAATTAGTAGATGAAGAGATTAAATTCCCTTTTTTATCAAAAATATATAAATAGGTAATTGCTTGAGCAACCCCACTAATACCAAAACTTCCTGCTCCGGTATTTATGTAAGAATATGATACAGCAACTAAATCCGCCTTAAGTTTGCTCGCAATTTCTGAAATGGTTTGAGTATAATTTTTCCCCTTTTCGTCAAAATACGATGTGACATTACCTTTTTCAAACATAAAAGGATTAATTTCTTTTTTCGGAATGATTATGAATGGGAAACGTTCACTTCCGGTATCCAAAGCTCTTTTAAGATCAAATTTTTTCTTTAACTCACCATACTCTGATGATTTGTAGAGTGAATCTCCATATAATACATTTACTTTAAAATTTGATTGTAAACTTTCGGCAACTCGATTTCTCAGTTTATCAACATTTCTTATTTCCATATCAAAAATTTCATCTGCAATCTTATCAATTTTAGGATTAAACATAGCTGCATCAATAAGCGGAAAAATTCCTTGTTCTAGTTTGCCTATCATTGTCGATACCAAAGCTATTTTTTGTACTTTATCATTATTCCGTCCATAATAAGATACTCTGATTGTAGAGCAAGATATAATTGTTAACAACAATAAAGTCCAAATTGTAAGTTTTAAAATTTTTGTTTTCATTATACTATAAATTTATATTAATTGCCTACTCTTTTACGGATTTTCGGCTTACTCCTTATTGTATCGTGATATTCTGATTTATCTTTTCGCACATATTACAATTCTGCGCGAGCTGGTGCAAGCGGGGACACCGTTTGCACCAGTTTAGGTAAAAATTAGTTACTCTATTATCTCTTTAATATTCTCTTATCAACGCTAAAATCATTTGACCTGATTTTGACGAAATATAAACCTTTTGGCAGATTACCAACCGAAATATTTTCCTGTCTGTAAACTTGTTTATTGAGCAATAATCGTCCATTCAAATCAGTAATTGTAACATTAGCATTTCCGTCTAAACCATTGATAATAAATCCTTCAGTAAATGGATTTGGATAGATATTTAATTTTTCGGATTCAATATTTACAATACTTGAATATATAGATTTCCAATTAGCAACCACATCGTTTGCTGAATAGTTTCTGTTATTTGGAAGATAGTTACCTGAGGCATCCATTTCTACATAATCCCAACTTGGACCAGAGCAATATTTATATGTATAAGTTAAGTTAGAAGGCAATGTGATTGAATAATGAATACTATCAGTCTTAGTCATTGCCGTAAAACTCCAATAATTCATATCACCAGAAATGTAGCATTTTTTTGTTCCCAGAGGTACAGTAACTGAGTATTTTATATCCGTTAAAGCGACAGAAGGATCATAAATATTTGCCCAACTTTCAACAATATCATTTACAGAATATGTTCTGTTTGATACATCTTTTCCATCTATCGTTCTTTCAACAAAAATCCAAGCCGGACCGGAACAATACTTATATTTCTGACTTGTAGCAGCACCATTTATAGTGATTGTATAATGGGTTTCATCTACTTTTCTCATAAGTTGTTGTGTCCAATTATTCATTTCGCCAGCTATATAACATGCTTTTGTACCCGAAGGAACAGTAACATTATAGCTACTTACCATTTCCAAAATATTCAAGAAATCTTTCCATTGAGGTGCAGCTTGGTAAAGTGCTTTTGAATCCGCAGGTACATATAGAGTACAAGTAGTTTTATCAACACCATCAAAAACATAAGTTAAGGTACTTAAATCAATTGGTTTAGTTGCATTTGCATATATTGAAGTCAAATTGCTGCAATTGTAAAAAGCACCGACTCCCATTGAAGTTACAGTAGTTGGTATAGACACGGAAGTTAAACTACTATTTTCAAATGCCCATACACCAATGGTATTAACTGTTGACGAGATAATATAACTTCCTTTTATTGATGTGGGACATTGTATAAGTAAAGTTTTTTGTTTATCGAACAATATACCATCTGAGCTTGAATAATTTTGATTATTTACATCAACAGTGAAATAACCACTACATCCATCGAAAGCATAAATTCCAATATAATTTACAGAACTTGGTATATTTACTGAGGTTAAATTATTACAAAATCCAAAAGCATATTCTCCAATAGAACTTACTGTTGACGGGATATTTAAAATTCCATTAAAACCGCTACAATTACCAAAGGTATAATCACCAATTTTGGTAACCAGTGAAGGGATTATTAAAGTTCCTGTTAAATTAAAACAATTATTGAAAGCATAATTACCTATTGTAGTCACCAATGACGGAATTGTTAATGTTCCCGATAAATTAGTACAGCCAAAAAATGCATAATTACCAATAGAAGTAACTGATAACGGAATTATTAAAACACCTGTTAAGCCTGTACAGTTTTCAAATGCAGTATTACCAATAGCTATTAGAGAAGTTGGCATTACAATTGTTTTCAAACTTGTTTTACCAATATAAGTAACCGGAAGAGAAAAAGCAAAATCTGGTATAGCATTAGATAAATAACTATTACTATTTGTTCCCATTGTTCCTTCGGTACCGTTATAAGCCACAATATTAACTCCACTCAAATTCAGTATTGACAACAATGGCATTTTATCACGCATAGTTTTAAAATCACGGGCATCAATAGTACCTGTCAATGTGAGATCGTAAATTCCGGCTAATTGATCTGCACTCAAAGCCGAAAATAAACCGCCAGCAGTTACATTCAGCGATTTTGGAAGTCCTGCTTGCATTACGGATATGGTTTGCGAAGCTATACCTGTAGCCGAGATAGTTACTGTTGCCATACGAGAAATTTCTGAGGTATTGGCTTGTGCTGTCAGTACCAGCGTATTATTACCGGTTCCGGAAACTGGACTTACGGTTAGCCATGATTGGTTAGAGCTAGCAGTCCATGCAACATTGGCATCAATACTTACATTTGAACTTCCTGCATTCTTTGTTAAACTTACTTTGTCAGAACCCAACAAAAAACCTTGCGAATTCTCTACAATATTTGTAAAATTCCTCCAATAATTAGCAGCTGCATAAAGTATTTTTGAGCCATAGGGCACATACAAAGTACTAGTAGTTTTATTTACGCCATTAAATACAGTAGATGGTATAACCAGAGGTCTACTATTTACGTAAATTGAAGTCAGTCCTGTGCAAGATGAAAATGCATAATTTCCAATAGTTGAAACTGAGTTTGGAATGGTTAGGCTTGTAAGCTTAGAACAATTACCAAAAGCATAATCTCCTATCGATTTAATTGAATTTGGAATTGTAATGCTTGTCAATTCTGTACAATTATAAAAAACATAGGTTTCTATAGCTGTAACTGAATTTGGAATAATTACACTTGTTAGTTTATTACATCTGATAAATCCACCTTCTCGAATTATATTTACTGTATTTGGAACTGTATATATTCCTGATTTACCTGAAGGACATTGAATTAATTCTGATTGTGTCTTGTTAAATAAAACGCCATCAACAGCAGACAAATAAGGACTATCACTAGCAACAGTAAAACTTGTTAGCAAGTTGCAATAACCTAATGCACGGCTACCAATAAAATTAACGCTTTTAGGTATTGAAATGCTGGTTACGTTACCACATCCATAAAATGCATAAGATTCAATAGATGTAACTGTTGATGGGATTGTATAGTTTCCGGCTTTCCCTCCGGGAAATTGGATAAACGAGCTTTGATTTTTATTAAATAATACACCATCTAAAGATGAATAGCTTATATTTCCACTTTCAACAATAAATTGCGTTAAAGCATTACACCAATTAAAAGCTCGAAAACCAATTGAATTTACCGTACTTGGTATCGTAATACTTAATAAACTTGTACAATTAAAAAAAGCTGAGCCGCCTATTGTTGTAAGTGTATTTGATAAAGTCAAACTGCTTATGCTTAAACAATATGCAAATGCGAAATTTCCAATTGATGTGACTGAATTTGGTATAACTAAAGCTCCCCAAATTCCACTACAATTGTAAAAAGCATAATTTCCAATTGAAGTTACTGAGTTTGGAATTGTGATTCCCGTTAAATAATAACAATTTTGAAATGCTGCTTCTCCAAAAGATGTTGTAGATAAGGGCAATACAATTTTTGTCAGACTTTCTTTTCCAATTCCGGTATTATAATTATAAAATGCATCTGCCGGAATTTGATTTGCCGGATAAATTGTATTTCCTGAACCCCATGGTCCATCAAAACCAGTATATGCGGATATATTAACGCCAGATAAATCCAATTCAGATAACACTGTCATTTTATCTCGCATCGTTTTAAAGTCGCGTGCATCAATCGTTCCCGTGATGGTCAGTTTATTAATTGTATTTAGCTCTTCGGCAGTTAAAATGGTCGCCAAAGTACCTGCAGTAGTAATATTAATCGTTTTCGATACTGGAGCTAATTCAACAATATTGGTAAAATCACTCCATTGTGCTGCAGCTGCATAAAGCACTTTTGTACCATAAGGCACATATAAAGTACAGGTAGTTTTGTTTATCGAATAAAATATATTGGTTGAACTTAAAACAAGTGGTTGGCTATAATATGCATAAATTGAAGTCAATCCTGTGCAATATCCTAAAGCATAAGCTCCTAATGATGAAACAGAGCTTGGGATTGATATACTTGTTAAGCCTGTACAAGAGTAAAAAGCATAATTTCCAATTGAAATAACTGAACCTGGAATAGTTAAACTTGATAAAACACTACAACGATGAAATGAATAGTTATCTAATGAATCAACTGTGTTTGGAATTATAAAACTTCCTTGTTTTCCTGAAGGACACTGAATTAACTTATTTTGATTCTTATTAAATAAAACACCATTTAAGCTTGAGTAAGCTGGATTTCCACTCCCTACATTAATTTCAGTTAATGTACTACAATAGCCAAATGCCCTTGATCCAATTTTTATTACAGAATTGGGAAGAGTAACACTGTTTAATTTAGCACAATTGTAAAACGAAGAAATACCTAATGAAGTAACCGAATTGGGAATTGTTACGTTTGTTAAACCACTATAACCAAAAGCTTGATTTCCAATTGATAAAACCAAATTGGAAATTGTTATGTTTGATAAACTTGAACAATAAAAAAAAGTATATTCGGGTATCGAAGTTAATGAGGATGGAATATTTACCGAAGTCAAACTTGTACAATAATAAAAAACTCCGCTTAATAATGATGTTACCGTCTCTGGAATTACAACTGAAGTCAAACCACAACTTTCAAATGCCCAATCTCCTATCGTTTGTACTGTTGAAGGAATTGTATAACTTCCAGTTTTGGACGTTGGACATTGTATAAGCTTGGTTTTTTGTTTATCGAACAAAATACCATCTGTGCTAGAATAATTCGGATTGTTGATTTCGACTGAAATAATACCGCTACAAGCATCAAAAGCGTAATCGCCTATTGTGATAACCGACAATGGAATATTTACTGCTGTCAAACTACCACAATATGCAAATGCAGAAAAACCTATAGTTGTAACCATTGAAGGAATATTTAATGTGCCTGTCAAACCGCTACAACCATTAAAAGCAGTGCTCCCGATAGTTGTTATCGAAGTTGGAAGCGTGATGGTAGTCAAACTTATTTTTGAATTGTAGGTTATTGAATCACAAAATGCATAGTTGGGTATCGTTTTTTCTGAGTAGTTGATATTCAGTGGACTCATTGTTCCTGCTGTTCCGCTGTAGGATTGAATGTTTACAGCACTCAAATCTAATACTGCCAATAAAGGCAAACTATCACGCAAAATTTTAAAATCGCGGGCATCAATACTTCCTGAAATGGTAAGATTTGTAACAGTATTCAATTCGGTAGGAGTCAGGGCAGCTAATAAACCACCTGCTGTAATATTTACCGATTTGATTACTGTTGCTCGAATTGATTTAACCGAAGCTTGAATCGGTTTTACGGCACTTCTTCTAACATGATGTGGAATCATCAAAGTTTCATTAAAAGGTGATTCAGGATGCAATACAACTGTAGGTTTAAATCCTTTAATTGTTTGTTTACTACTAACAGGATTTTCAACCCTAATTTTTGAAACATGTGCTTGTCCGATTAAATACAGACTGAGGCACAGACTGAGTAAAATTAGTTTTTTCATGATTTAATTATTTAAAAAATTAATATAGTTGGTTTTGAAAATAATATAAAAAAAGTCAAATATAACTTACACTTTGAATTTCGTAAATAATTGATATACAGAATAAATATTGACTATTATGTCTAATTATTATTTATTTTCTGTATAAACGGTATTATTTATCATTATCATATACAAAATTAAAACTCTCTTATACGTTAATTAATTACAAATAAAATACCTTTGAAGAAAATGGTTATTTCTATCAAAGGCATTAATTTTGAAATCAGGCAAAAACGAAAAACTGTTTTTGTGATAATTCTTTAGGAGTATTTGTGTATTGTTTTTCTACCAAAAATGATGTAAAACCCATTAATAATGGATTAAAAGGACATACTAATGTCAAATTAAATTCTGTAGATGAGTTCATTTATTAGAAAGGTTAGTATAAACTGCTACAAAAATAATAAATATTTTCAATTGTAAGATAAATTGTCTTATTTTTTTAAAAAACATATATAATAACATAGATTAGGCTCATTCAATCGTAAAAAGGATATCTTAAATAAATGCGCCTCCCGTAATTCGTAAGAAGCATACTATCATTGTCTATAAACTCCTAACATGCAGAAAAATATATTAGCGTAAATCATAATAATATAATGGAGTTTTTATTAAATTTTCTGTCTGACAAATTATTATTCGATAGCCTTTTGTATCTTTGTGTTTCGTAAGACACCGATTACGTTGCTATATACACTATTCATTATGAGAAAAATAAGTATTTTTTCCTTTCTTTTTTTTCTGATTGTTCAGATAAGAGTATTTGCTGCCGTACCGTTTCGGTTTGCATTTTTTACTGATATACATGTTTCCGTGCTTAAGCCACAAAATGCTGAAGATCTGAAACTTGCTATTGATGAAGTAAATACCAATCCTCAAGTTAGTTTTGTACTCATTGCTGGCGATAACACCGATTTGGGTGATACTGTTTCATTGAAAATTGCTAAAGACCTTCTTGGAAAACTGAAAGTTCCCTATTATATAACCACTGGAAACCATGATACCGGACAAGGTAAAATTGGTTCAGTTGATTTCATTCGCACTTTTGGAGCCGATAGATTTTCATTTTTAGCTAATGGTTACCAGTTTATTGGATTCCCAACAGGTCCGGTAAAACCAAATGCAAAAGGTCATATCAAAATCGAAGAGTTGGAATTTGTAAAAACTGAGTTGAATAAATTAAAAAACACTGAATCAGCTTTTATAATTACACATTATCCGTTATTGGAAGGTGATTTGGACAATCGTATGGAATTAATAAATTTGATGCATAAATATGATGTAAAAGCAGTATTAAATGGTCATTATCACCGTAATGCTGTTTTTAATTATGAAGGAGTTTTTGGTATTGTAAACCGTTCCACACAACGAGCAAAACAACCTCATGTAGGTTACTCCATTTACACAGTAAGTGATTCTCTCTATGTTTCAGAAAAGAATATTGGACTGCCTGAACGTGAATGGCTGGTAATACCATTGAAATAAGTATTAGTGTTTAATGATTAGTGTTAAGTGTTTAGCTGGTTGTAAAAATCTTGCTGCTTTCTGCTTACCGCTTGCTACTGATTTTTTATGAAACTAAAAAATATTGCACAAATTATCGGAACTTCGCTCCAGACTAAGGTCTCCGATGCGAATATAAACTGGCTTCTCACAGATAGTCGCTCCTTAACATTTCCGGCAGAGAGCTTGTTTTTTGCTATCAAAACAGCCCGAAACAACGGTCATAATTATATTGTCGGTCTTTACGAGCAAAACCTGCGTTATTTTGTTGTTAGTGAAATGCGTCCGGAGTTTGATAAACTGAAAGAAGCAGTTTTCCTGCATGTGAATGATACTTTAGATGCACTTCAAACTCTTTCTTCAGTAAAACGTTCTTTATTTAACTTGCCGGTAATTGGTATTACGGGAAGTAACGGCAAAACGGTAGTAAAAGAATGGCTTTACCAACTTTTGCATACTGATTATAGTATTACACGTTCGCCCCGAAGCTATAATTCGCAAATCGGTGTGCCACTCTCGGTATGGGCGATGAATGAACATACGCAACTCGGGATTTTCGAGGCCGGCATTTCTGAAATGCACGAAATGGAGCTTCTTGAACGGATAATTAAACCCACCATAGGCATATTTACCAACCTGGGAGAGGCTCATCAGGAAAATTTTAATGGACTGAAACAAAAGTGCGAGGAAAAACTGAAACTGTTTGTAAACGCGCAAACGCTGATTTATTGTGCTGATAATAAACTGGTTGAAATATCCATAGCTCAATCCGGTTTCAACGGAAAACTCTTTTCGTGGGGAAAATTGGACAAAGCAACTGTTCAGATTCTTAAAATAGAGAAAACATCATCAAATACCACTATTTCATACCGATATTTAGGTGCAGAATCAACTATAGTTATACCATTCTCCGACGATGCTTCGATTGAAAATGCGTTACAATGTCTTGCGTTAATGCTTCATCTTGATATTTCAGCCGAAGAAATAAACTATCGTATTGCCCGACTTGAAGCCGTGGCTATGCGTATGGAAGTGAAAGAAGGGGTGCGTGACTGCCTGATAATCAACGATAGTTACAATTCGGATCTGAACTCACTGAGCATTGCACTCGATTTTTTGAATCAACAGGCAACAGCTAAAAACATGTCGAAAACGCTGATTCTTTCGGATATTCTGCAAACCGGACTTTCGCCGGAAGAACTTTATAAAACTGTTGCTGAGTTGGTTGCCAACAAAAATGTGCAGCAAATTATCGGCATTGGACTTGAAATATCTGCACATACAGATAAATTTTCGATTGAGAAGAAAATATTCTTTGACGATACAGACGATTTTCTGAAATCGCCGTTTATCCGTGAGTTCAGGAATGAAATTATATTGTTGAAAGGCTCACGTGCATTTCATTTTGAAGCTATTTCCGAAAAACTGGAGCTGATAGCGCACGAAACTATTCTGGAAGTGAACCTGAACGCGTTGGTGGATAACCTGAATTATTTCCGTTCGAAGCTTCGTCCCGAAACGAAAATGATGTGTATGGTGAAGGCTTTTGCCTACGGAAGCGGTTCGGTGGAAGTGGCGCGCACGTTACAGCATCACCGAGTGGAGTATCTGGCCGTTGCGGTGGCCGATGAAGGAGCAGAATTGCGTCGCGAGGGTATTCGTATTCCTATCGTGGTAATGAATCCAGAAAAAGGCAGTTTCGGAATGATTTTCGACAACAACCTCGAACCTGAAATCTACAGTTTTCGCTTATTAGATGCATTTATTGCTGCTGCCGAAAAACTCGGTGTGACTGATTATCCGATTCATGTTAAAATTGATAGTGGTATGCATCGACTGGGATTTGAGCCACAGGATATGGAGTCATTGTTGAATCGTCTGAAAAATCAGAGTTATGTGAAAGTACGCTCGGTATTTTCGCACCTTTCGAGTTCTGACGAGGCTAAGTTTGATGCTTTTACCATACAACAAATCAAGACATTTAAGGATTGTGCTGACCAGTTTTCAGCAATTTTCTCACACCATATTATGCGTCATATTCTCAACTCGGCGGGCATTGAGCGTTTCCCTGAATTTCAGTTTGATATGGTGAGACTCGGAATCGGTCATTACGGTATCAGTTCTATGCCGGAAGCCAATTTAAAACAGGTTTGTGCGCTGAAAACAATTATTTTGCAAATTAAATCCGTGAAAGCGGGTGAAACGGTGGGTTACAGTCGCAAAGGCTTGGTAACTACCGACAAACGCATTGCAGTGCTTCCGATTGGTTATGCAGATGGTTTCGACCGTAAATTGGGAAATGGTGTGGGAGAAGTACTTATCAACGGACATCGTGCCAAAGTGATTGGTAATGTGTGTATGGACCTGATAATGATTGATGTTACGAATATCGAAGCCAACGAAGGCGATCAGGTTGAAATCTTTGGTGACCAACTCACCATTTCCGAAGTAGCAGGTTGGCTCAAAACCATTCCTTATGAAGTACTTACAAGCGTTTCGAGGCGGGTGAAGAGGGTTTATTTTCAGGAGTGACATGCCCCCTAACCCTCTAAAGGGGGAATTTAAGAGGCTATACTAATACTTTAAAACTAATAAAAGTCCCCCATTGGGGGATATAGGGGGCTTATGATTCTAGTTTACATTCAACAACTCTCAACTTCCAAAACACTTATTCAAAGTGCTGCCAAACTTGCCGTACAGTTGGGAAAGTCGTTTGCGGTATTGACTGTGGCAGAAACAGAATCTGAACTTAAATCGTTGTTGAAGGAGTGTGAAATAGCCGATTATTACATTTTCATAAATGATAACTCAAAATCGCTGGTGGAGGTTTGTGAGGCTGAGGAAGCTTCATTTTTATTTATTCAATTGCCGGACGGACAAACCAATAGCATACGTCGGTTGCTGAATGATTGCCGTGAGTTGCGTATTTCCTATTTGTTTTACAAAGATTCGTTTAAAGTGCTGGATTTGACGAAAGTGATTTTGCCGATAGGTTTTCTGGAAGAGGAACTGGAAAAAGCACAGTTTGCTTCAGCTTTCGGACGTTTTTGCGATTCAGAAGTAATAATGTTCCTTGCCAACGATTATGGTTCAAAAGCGGCTACAAATGCAGGGAAAATGAAAGAATTATTTGATAAGTTTGATTTCAAATATACACTTGAAAAAGCTACTAAAGACAGTTTTAAAGTTGAAGCGGAATCTATACAAGTGGCTGAAAAAGAACGAGCAGGCATTATTATCGTTTCAGCTTCGAGAGATTATGGGCTGGATGACATTCTATTCGGACCAAAAGAGTACCATGTTGTAAAAAAATCACCTGTTCCTGTTTTACTTGTCAATCCACGAGGTGATTTATATGCGCTGTGTGATTGAATATTTAAAAACAACATCTATTTTTACTTCTCAAATTCAGCAACGGAATTTGTAATGAAAAGTCAATTCCTTCAATGAAACAAAAATCAAACATAAAATCATTGATTTACAGAGCATTATTTGTTCCGCTTGCAGCTCTGTTCTCTATTTTTATCATTGGTTTTCTGGGGTTTATTCTGATTGAAGGATTCACTCCGCTGAAATCTCTTTATTTTCTGGTAATTACGTTTGCTACCATTGGTTTTGGCGATGTTGTGCCTTTGACTGATGCCGGTAAAATTTTTACAATTTGTATCGTAATTGCCGGATTTACAGTGGGTTTATACGCTATTGGTAAAATATCGGCTTTCTTTGTCGAAGGTGAATTGTCTAAATTATTAAAACTACGAAAAATGAACAAAACATTAGAGTCTATGAAAGACCATTACATTGTTTGTGGTTATGGAAAAACCGGTAAGCATGTGCTGGATGAATTATTGAAAAAAGGATTGGAAGTGGTTATGATTGAGAGCAATGCGGATAGAAACGAGAAACTCCGTGAGCTTTACGACAAGAAATTCATTCATTTGGATGCCGATGCCACCGATGATGCCGTGTTGCTTCATGCCGGTATTATGCGGGCAAAATTTCTGATTTCAGTCTTGTCTACAGATGCTGAAAACCTCTTTGTAACGCTCAGTGCAAAAGATTTGAACAAAGATATCAAAGTCATTACGCGTGTGGCTGAGGGAAATTCGCCCGATAAATTCAAAAAAGCAGGAGCTGATTTCATTGTTTCGCCTATCGAAATTGCTACCGATCGTATTATTTCCATTGCTACCACCAGCTCCGATTTCTTTAGCTTTGTTGATTTTGCCGGTGCAAAAGAAGAATTGAAAGATTACAAGTTCGGTTTGGTTGAAATCAAAGCAGGAAGTGACCTGATTAATAAAACCTATCGTGAAGCCAATATTCCACAGCGAACCAATTTAGTGGTTATTGGCTATTATTCGTCCGACAGTGAGCTGCAGGTAAATCCGACAGCTGAAAATATCATTCGACTGGATGATAGGCTTTTAGTATTTGGAAACGACAGTCAGATTGAGAATCTGAAAAAAATAGCACGACATACAAGATAACTTGTACCTTTCTGATAGAATCAAAAAGGTACTTCATCTTTACTACCACCTCCACCAAAAGGATTCGGTAATGTTTTAATATCGCCGGAACCATTGAAAGCAGATTCACGGTCATTCATTTTGGATGAAATTACCTGATAGCCACTTGAATCAAAGGGATTATCATCCTTATCAAAATCATCCTTGTTAAGGAATTTGGCATACGTACCTTTAAACTTCAATTGTACGTCACCGGTTGCACCGTTACGGTGTTTAGCCACAATAATTTCAGCAATACCAATCAATGAATTTCCCTGTGTATCTTCTGTTAGATGATAGTATTCTGGACGATGAATAAAGCAAACCATATCAGCATCCTGCTCGATAGCACCCGATTCACGAAGGTCGGACAGCTGAGGACGCTTTCCTTCAATACCCGAACGGCCTTCCACGCCACGGTTCAACTGTGATAGTGCAATAATTGGAATATCGAGTTCTTTGGCTAATCCTTTCAGCGAGCGTGAAATAATACTTACTTCCTGCTCACGGCTACCGAAACTCATACCACTTGCATTCATCAATTGTAGGTAGTCAATTATCAGACATTGCACCTTATGCTCTTTTACCAACCGGCGTGCTTTGCTTCGCAGTTCGAAAATAGATAAACTCGGGGTGTCGTCAATATATATAGGTGCATCAATCAAGTCTTTAATATCACGGTCGAATTTCTCCCATTCACTTTTATCGAGTTGTCCACTTTTAATCTTTTCACCTTCCAGTTCGCAGACATTCATTATCAAACGATTAACCAGCTGAACATTTGACATTTCGAGCGAGAAAACAGCTACAGGAGTATTGAAGTCCACTGCTATATTTTTAGCCATCGAAAGAACGAAAGCCGTCTTTCCCATTGCCGGACGGGCAGCTATAATAATTAAATCAGACCTTTGCCAACCGGATGTAATTTTATCCAGACTGTGAAATCCTGTTGCTACACCACTTGCACCTTGTTTTTGTGAGGCAAGTACCATGCGGTGAATTGCTTCATCTATTACCGGACTAATTTGCGTTACATCCTTTTTTTGACTGCGCTGCGAAACCTCGAAAAGCATACCTTCAGCTTCCTGCATCAGGTCATCCACATCCGATTTGTCGTCAAAAGCCTTGGTTTGAATATCGCTGGAAATACGAATCAACTCGCGTGCCAGGTATTTCTGAACAATAATACGGGAGTGATATTCTAAGTGAGCTGCCGATGAAACTTTAGCTGTGAGTAAGGTGATATAATATGCACCGCCCACATCATCAATTGTTCCATTCTTGCGTAATTGTTCCGTAACCGTATGCATATCAACAGGTTCCTGATGCATGGCCAGTTGCATAATGGCTTCAAAGATTTTCTGATGTGAAATTTTATAAAAACAATCAGGTTTCAGAATTTCGGAAATCAGCGAGTATGCATCTTTTTCAATCATTATTGCACCCAGCACTGCTTCTTCCAGTTCGGGAGCTTGTGGTGGTAACTTGCCATATTCGTTTGCAGGAATAGGAGCAGGAGTTGATGGTTTACGGGAATAATTGCGTTTTTCAGCCATTTTTTAATGTACAATTTACAGATTTACAATTTACGATTTTTGCGGGTTTCAAAAGTAGTAAATAGTTCGGAAATCAGAAAAAAAACATTTCAACAAGTGTTGATAACTTTCGTGATTAGAGTTTATATAAGTTCAATACAAATTTTGAAAAAATTATTTTGAACGCAAAGAACGCGAAGTTGCTAAGACACAAAGAAAAACTGTCAAGTTTTTCTCTTTGCGGATTTTACAGGTATTTATGAATAAAATAAATGCTGTGTTTTGACTTTGCGTTCTGTACGTTTGTAGTTAAAAACAGTTCAAAAATACAATCATTTAGTAACTTATTTAATGGATATTCTTAATTCAAAAAAAAATATTACTTTTGGTTCAAGTTTCAAACTCTCAAATCTTAAGAAACAAATAAAAAATAGAACGCTGATTTTCGCGGTTCAAGCTGATTTTAAACGGATTATAAAAATGCAAGCATTTTTGATTTTGTTCTTTAATCAATACCGATTAAACGGTATTTCTAATCCGTTTTTTTTATCCGTTATATCAGTGTAAATCAGCGTTCCATTCTCTTTTCTTTTGTTTCAATTAATTTTTAGATTGGTATTTCCAATCTGTAATGCTATTAACTGTCATCTATCAACTATCAACTATAAACTGAATATGCAATTTTTCCCTAATGCCAAAATAAATCTCGGTCTGAATGTCGTAGAAAAACGTGCGGATGGCTACCACAATATCGAAACAGTTTTTTATCCCATTGGTTTGTGCGACGTACTGGAAGTAGAATCTTCCGAAACCTGTACAGATTACAGCTTTTCATCATCAGGCATCGCCATTGATGGCGATCCGGAGGACAATCTGATTGTGAAAGCTTACCATTTATTACGTTCAGGTTACCAGTTTCCTCCCGTAGATATATCGCTGGTTAAACAGATACCGTTTGGGGCTGGTTTGGGTGGTGGCTCAGCTGATGCGGCTTTTATGCTAAAGGCTATTAATGAGATGTTTGGCTTGAAAATAACTCCTTCACGATTAGAGAAAATTGCAACGAAACTTGGTGCTGACTGTCCGGTATTTATACGTAACAGACCCGTATTTGCAACCGGAATAGGTAATGTGTTCACTACAATTGATTTATCGCTGAAAAGTTATTTTCTTTTGCTGGTAAAACCCGATATTCATGTATCAACACCCGAGGCTTATTCACTGGTTGTACCCGAAAAACCGGAAACTTCGTTACTGGAATTGATTAAACAGCCTGTTTCCGAATGGAAAAATACGATAAAAAACGATTTTGAAAAATCTGTTTTTGCACGCTACCCGGCTATCGAAAAAATAAAAAATGAGTTGTACGAAATGGGTGCTGTTTATGCTTCTATGTCAGGCTCTGGTTCGTCAGTTTTTGGAATTTTTGAAACTGTGCCTGAACGAAATGATTTGTTTGAAGGGTGTTTTGTGAGCGGTGGAATGTTAGATTGATACGTTTTTTATGTATATTTGGATTGTTGAATCAATGTCGTTTAGACAAGTAATTTCAAATTTCAAGATAATTCAAATAGGGCAATAAGGGTATTTTGCTTGTTGAATTATATCTATTAAGGGTTTAAATACCTGATTTATATTGATTCTTAACCCTTAGTAGTAGAGGAAATAAACCGTCTGATTTACCCCTTATTTCTATGTGAATGCTAAACTAAACGATATTTATTAGAGATTATATAAGTTGGAATATTAGTCTTCAAAAAATAGTTAAACGCAAAGGACGCAAAGCTAAAATATACTTATTATTGTATCATCAAAAAAACGCCGCTCGGCTTTGCCGCTTGGCTTGCCAAGAAAGGGCGCAAAGACAAAAACTTAAAAGTTTTTCTTTGCGGCTTTGCAACTTAGCGTTCTTCGC
>JBAXMR010000107.1:0-18301 GCA_037134195.1 Paludibacter sp.
ATACTATTACACGTTACTTAAACGGGGTAAAACCCATATTAATTTACACATGAAAAAATGGAATTTCATCATTTTTGTTTTGACATTTCTTGTAATGTCGTCTGTCTCCGCACAGCAAAAAAAAGAACAAACAGGGCAAGTTACAGGGAGAGTTACAGATAGTCAAGGTCTTGAACTACCCGGAGTGTCTGTATCAATAAAAGGTACCACACAAGGAACGATTACGGATGCAAGTGGAAGGTATAGATTAAACGCTGTCAATTCGGGTGCCATGTTGCAGTTCTCCTTCATAGGAATGGAAAAGCAAGAAAAAAAAGTTGGAAATAACAATGTAATAAATGTTACTTTAATTGAATCAGCTTCATCTCTAAATGAAGTGGTGGTGTTAGGCTTTGGTACACAGAAAAAGGTAAATGTAACCGGCTCTGTATCTACTGTGGCTGGGGCTGAATTGTTAAAAGCACCTGTGGCGAACATTACCAATGCATTAGTAGGTACTGTTACAGGGGTGTCAGGACTACAGGCGGGCGGTGAGCCGGGTGCTAATGCTACTAAAATTTTTATTCGGGGCGTTTCTACCTATGGGAATGCTAATCCTTTGATTGTTATCGATGGCATTGAGCAACCCGCAGAGCAATCATATACTCAACTAAACAATATGGATCCGAATGAAATCGCAGGGATAAGCGTTTTGAAGGATGCAGCTTCAACCGCAGTGTATGGAATAAGAGGTGCTAACGGGGTTATTATCGTTACTACAAAACGAGGAAAAGAAACAAAGCCGGTGTTTGGTCTTTCATTAAACTACGGCACGAGCAAAGCAATAAATATTGCCCAACAATGTACTTCCTACGAATGGGCAACAGCAAGGAATCAAGCCATATTATCTGATAATGAGTTGGGAAATACAACTGCTAACCAATGGCTTTTTTCACCCGATCAGCTTTGGAAATTCAAGAACAATAGAGATTATACAGCTGCTGAAGTTGCAGCAATGACAAATTTAACTCCGGCGCAACAAGCTCAGTTAAATGATAGTCCGGCTTTGTATTATGGAAGTACAGATATTCAAAAAGCAGTATTTGGTAATTATGGACCTCAAAAACAAGTAAATTTCAATGTTTCAGGTGGTGATAAATTCATTAAGTATTATGTCTCTTTGGGTTATTTTAATCAAATAGGAATAGGACCTCAAATATCGTATGGAGGTACAGATATATCGTCAAATTTTGAACGCTATAATTTCAAATCAAATTTTGATGTCAACGTAAATAAAAACACAACAGTATCTGTTAACTTAACCGGTCAGTTTGGAACTATGAGCGGTTTTGGAGGCTCCCGATTTACCAGTGCTAATATTCCAAACTATCAGGGCTTAGTTATGGCTGTAATTCAAAACAATCCGTTGAATTTCCCTGGTATGATAGATGGTAAAATTGTAAGTTATGCAAACGGATCAGCCGGAAGTTTTGGTAATCCTTTGGGGCTACAAAATACGGGAGCTAAAGGTTTCTACGCTAATTTTTTTGACAATGGTGCGGGTCAGGTTATGAATACCTTAATTGACAACTCAGTTCGGGTGAATCATAAGATGGATTATTTGACAAAAGGTTTGTCAATCCACGCCAATGGGGTATATCAAAATAATTATTCGAAATATTACGCTGAAACTATTGGGTACCCACTGTACACCGTGCAAAGAGATGTCAATAATCCAAATCAGTTAGATTTTTATGGTGGGGTGCAAAGCGCCAATTCGATAAATACTTCTGCAGGTGCTTCCACCTGGTCAAAAATCTATTTTGATGCCGGTATCGATTATGATAGAACTTTTGGAGATCACAAAGTTACGGCTTTATTATTGGGAAAAGCATCTCAATACAATATGCCGAGTGATGGATATAATACACCTTCCGGATTAATGGGATTGGTGGGACGTTTGACATACAACTATAAAGAACGTTACATGCTTGAATATGATTTAGGATTTAACGGTACAGAACAGTTTGCAAAAGATCAACGATTCGGCTATTTTCCTGCTTATTCTGTGGGTTGGGTACCCACTAACGAAACTTTTCTCAAGGAGAATAAATGGGTTACATTTCTTAAAATAAGAGCTTCGTACGGTGAAGTAGGTAACGATATGCTGGGTGGTACAGGGCGAAGGTATCTCTATTTGCCAAATACTTACAATATCAATTTATCAAACCCATGGAATCAAGGTTATTATTTAGGTACAAGCAATGGATCTGTTCAAAACCCCTACTATAAGGGAGCCTCAGAAGGAGCTTTAGGAAATCCACTCATCACGTGGGAAACAGCTAAAAAGTCTGATGTTGGTTTAGATGCACGCTTTTTAAGCGATCGTCTTTCGTTAACCGCAGATTATTTTTATGAAAGCAGATCGAATATTCTTACTACATTAGGGGTTTTACCTGTAACTTTTGGTGTACCCTCAACAAATATGCCACCGGCAAATGTGGGAAGAACAATTAATGAAGGCTATGAAGTTAGTTTGGGGTGGAAAGATAAAATGGGTCAGGTGGGTTATTCTGCAAATTTAGGGGTGAGTTATGCCAAGAATAGAATTATCTATATGTCTGAGGCCCCCAATCCTTATACCTGGATGAATCGTACCGGTTTTCCTATTGGTCAGTATTTTGGGTTAGTTAGTGATGGATTCTATAATACAGCTCAGGAGTTGGCAAATAGACCCTTTAATACCTATGCAAACAATCAGGCTACTTTAGGGGATATTCGTTACAAAGATTTGAATGGCGATGGGAAAATTGATGTTAAGGATATGGCACCTATTGGTTACGCTAATCTACCACAATATCATTTCAATGCAACTCTTGGTCTCAATTATAAGGGTTTCGACATCAGTGTTTTGATAATTGGTACAGCAAATGGATCTTTCTATATAAATCAGAATTACTCAAAACCCTATATTCTTGGTTATGGTAATTTATTTACATATCAATATAATGAGCGTTGGACAGCAGAAAAGTTCGCTGCTGGTGAATCCATTACTTACCCTCGTCTTGACTTAAACACAGGAACAAATAACTATACGACAAGCGACTTTTGGCTCAAATCGAATGATTTCTTTAGAGTTAAAAATATAGTAATTGCATACACATTGCCTTCGGGCTTTACAAAACATCTGCAAATGAATAGTGTTCGTCTTTATTTGAATGCAAATAACATTTACACTTTTGCAAATGCTTTGTCGAAATTTGGAATAGATCCCGAACAAACCGATACTAACTCAGCATGGTTATATCCATTAGTTGAGACTTATAATGTAGGTTTGAATATTAACTTTTAATTCACTAATACAACTATAATTTTATATGAAAAAGATATTAATATTATTAATGCTGAGCTGCTTTTCCGGAGGCTTTTATTCATGCCAGGATATATTTCTCCAACAGCCGGATGTTTCAGGGTCCACTAATCTGGAAACAGTATATTCCAGCTCGGTAAATTCTTTTCAGGCACTTATGCAATGTTACGTCAGTACACTGGGTGCCGGGATAGGATGGTATCAAGTTCCATATTTTTTCTTGGGTAGTTTAACCGATGAACTTGGTCGTGGTATTTCGTACGGGGGGAGTTATAAATTCCCCGACTTAGGTTTTGATCCAAATGGAAACTCGGATGATTATTATGCTAATAACTTTGTATATATAAGAGCTAATTGGCTGGTAGCAGAAAATATTGATAAAGTTCCGGATATGAGCAATGATGACAAGGCTACAATCAAAGCTGAAATTGCGGGCTTAAATGCGTATCGATATATGGGTATGTTTTACCGTTATGGAGGAGTACCTATTGTTACTAAAAGTTTTCTTCCTTCCGACAATTTGGTTGTTCCACGTGCCAGTTTAGATGAAACGTTACAATACACATTGCAGTTATGTGATCAGGCTATTGCAGGTCTTCCCGATACTTGGTCTGGCTCTATGACAGGAAGGTTAACCAAAGGTGCTGTTATGGCAATGAAAGCTCGTATTTTAATGTATGCTGCACGTCCATTGTTTAATTCGGCTACGCCTTATTTGGATAATGGGAGTAATAATAAATTGATTTGCTTTGGGAATGTCAATCCGGCTCGTTGGGATGCTGCTATTGATGCTAATCTGGCAGTATTCAATTGGGCAATACAACAAGGAATTGATATTATCAATACAGGTGGTTCCGGAAATGGGACTCCTAACAAGAATGCTTTTGCTGATTATGGTACAGCAACGTCAACCCCGGGAAACAGTGAGTTAATTCTTGCTTATCAATGGGAATATGCTCCAAGTGTAGGTTGGGGAACAGGTACTGATTTCATTTTCAATTTTTCGTCATACTCACAAGATAATCGTTTTTGGAGATTACAGAAAGGCATGCCCACTAATTTCTTAATTAATTATTACAATGCCGATGGTACTGACCCGTCCGATTCTTGGCCGAAGGTAGGTGACTCGGCACCACGTCCTGCTACTGATTATATAACCAGAACAAAAAACTTGGAAGCTCGTTTTCATGCAAGTATATTAGGTCCGGGGTTTGATCCTGCTTATCTCAATCCCAATCCGGGTGATAACCATTGGAATGTAAATGGATTTGGTACAAATAATTTGCTTAACTATGGGGCTACATTTCCAAATGGAGTGTATGGTCAGGGTTGTGGAACTTCTATCAAGTTTTATTACCATGCCTTTAATAGGCTTTGGTTCAATATGCCATTGTTCCGTATGGCTGAAATTTATCTTAATCTGGCCGAAGCTTATAACGAATCGTCTAATCGCGATGTAACTACGGCTCTAGAATGTTTGAATATTGTTCACAACAGAGCAGGGCTTCCATCAGTTACTGAAACGGATCAAACCAAACTGCGCGCTATCATTCAACGGGAGTGGGCTGTAGAGTTTTTCCTTGAATTACAGCGGCTTTATCAGGTGAAACATTGGAAATTGCCGGATCTTGAAACTAAAATATTTGGAGGTAAAGTAGAAGAATTTCAATTCTCCGTTACGGATGCTTCGAATAAGACACTCGCTAGTTCTCTTATCAACTACTGGAATGCGGTAACTTATTCGAAACTCTGGAGTCCAAAGATGTTTTTAAGTCCTATCCCTCAGACAGAAATAAATAAGCAAGTGGCTGTGCAGAATCCGGGCTATTGATTAGCAAGTTGATTAATACTAAAAATATGAAAATATGACAACAAGAAAAATATTAATGATTGCAAGTGGAGTTTTTATTGGGCAATTCTTTCCTGCTTTTTTATCAGGTTTAAGGGCACAAAAAGTTCTGTCTGCAAAATCTGACTCCACTTCTGTCAATACTTCCAAATCGGAGATTAAGATACCCGGCAGTTTGTTTAATTTCGGCATAGTGAACAATACTGCTGCTGTTTCAACAATTTGCAACACAGAATTGTCATGTACAAAAGCTCCTACTATTTCTAATTCGCTGTACGGTAAACTGCTGGGATTAAGAGTTTCGCAAAGTTCAGGAGAGCCAGGGTCAGATCAAGCCGGCATGAATATACGGGGTATTGGTACGTTTGGCTATACAGGAATTGTGTATTATGTGGATGGATTTCAGGTTGATGCATCTTATTTTTTCAATCTTCCTCAGTCGGCTATTGCAAGTATTTCTGTATTGAAAGATGCTGCTGCCTTGGTTAGTTTTGGTATGCAAGGCGCAAATGGCGTGTTATGGGTACAAACACAAAAAGGGGAAATAGGAAAACCCAAAGTGAGTTTAAATTATGAATATGGTATCGGAAGCCCCATTAACATTAATAAACCCCTGAATTCTTATGCCTATGCAAATCTTTATAATCAGGCAATAAGCAATGATAACGGCGGTGTGTGGTCTCCATTTTATACGGATACTCAATTGCAAGGATACCAAAACGGAACCGGAATAAATGTGGACTGGTATAGCCAGGCACTGAGAAATTCAGCTCCATATAATAAAGCTAATCTCAAATTTACTGGTGGAGATGTTCATACCAAATATAATGTGTTATTTGATTATTTGAACCAACAGGGACTCTATAATGTCGAGAATACTGCCAGCACTTCAAACAATCAATTTAATAAATACAACATGGCGGGTAATTTAGCATTTAATTATAACATATTTGAGGCAAAAATCGATATTAATGCGCGATTGGAAGACCGCAAGGGACCAAATTACGGAAGTTCTTTCCTTATGTCCAATCTGGCTACATTTCCAAATAATATTTATCCTGTGTATGATGATTCGTTGCATCAACATTTTTCAGGTACGTCTATTTATCCGGCTAATCCGGTAGGATCGTTGAAAGGGTTGGGTTGGACTTCGAATGAAACCCGTTGGTTGTCAGCTAACTTTAGTTTAAAACAAAAGTTAGATGTAATTACGAAAGGCCTTTATGCATCGGAAGCTTATTCTTTTTATAGTAAATCTGTAAGTACCTATAGTAAAACTGCTGATTATGCACGATATCAGAATGGGGCGACTACCACTACTAATCAAACAACCACTATACTTGCCAGCTCCCTTGGAGCAAGTTCGCAGGAAGATTGGAAGCAAACAGCATTAACGCTTGGGTACGATCGCCAATTTGCTAAAAATGCAATATCCGCAGCAGTCAACTTTTATACATCCGATTTAAGTGGAGATTTTAGCAACTATATGAATCAAACCTACGAAAACTTTAACGGCAGGTTTAATTATACATTTGATAATCGCTATGTTGCTGAAATAGGGTTCTCTTATTATGGTTGTGATGCGTATGCACCAGGTAATAAATGGAAACTTTATACTGCAATGTCGGGTGCATGGATTGTTTCAAACGAATCCTTTCTGAAAAACAACCCGGTAATTAGTTTTCTGAAAGCCCGTGCATCTTATGGTACTACCGGACAATACCTTACCGGAGCTAGTGTTTATAACGGTGGACGGAATATATATCAACAGTATTACGGAAATACGACCACATATTACTTAGGAAATGGAACACCTGCTGCTAATTACGGCTTAACACCTGTTTATTATGCCACTATTATAGGACCGGAAACAAGTTTAAAATACAATGTAGGACTAGAAATGACTCTTTTAAAAAAAATAGATCTTAGTATAGATGTATTTATGGATAAACGTAGCGGAATTGTTACGCTCGACAACTCCATTCCTGGAGTTCTTGGTAATAACATCATCTATAACAACATTGGTAAAATGACGAATAAAGGGGCTGAGATGACTGTAGCTTATTCGGATAGAATAGGAGATTTTACATTTAAAGTGATGGGGATGGCAACATATTATAAGAATCAGATAGATTTTATGGCAGAAATCCCACCGGCTTTCTCTTACAGTGCTCAAACTGGCCGTGCGACTGTGACACCTATTGGGCTCGAAGCTATTGGCTTTTATCAGACAACTGACTTTGAGACAAATGGTTCGCTAAAGAGTGGTATTGCGATACCTCAATTTGGCAAGGTTCAGCCGGGTGATTTGCGTTATAAAGATTTAAACGGAGATGGACTAATTGATAATACAGATATTACAGCTATCGGAAAGCCGACAACTCCTGCACTTACTTATTCCTTTGGTGGGGATATTGCTTATAAAGGATTTGATCTCAATGTTCTTTTTCAGGGCAGTGGCGAGTCATCTTTTAGTTTGCTTTCTTCAAATCAAACAATACCTTTCGTCAATTATGCTACTGCCTATTCCATTGCCGAAACTGCTTGGGCTTATTATCCTACGCAAGGCATTGATACCAGAGCGTCTGCTATGTTTCCACGCCTGACTACTATAAGCAACTCAAATAATTATCGGGCAAGTACATTCTGGCAAAAAAATAATGATTTTTTGAGACTTCGTAATGTAGAATTGGGCTATACATTACCTTCAGCAATTGTTAAGGCCGCTGGAATCTCTAAGTTGAGGTTATTTGTCAGTACTACTAATCCGGTTACCTTGAGTAAATTATTGTCTGACTATCACATTGATCCTGAATCTGTTAATGGTTATCCGACAATTAAATCTACAAATATGGGGGTTTCTGTCAATTTCTAACACAATACAACAAATAATAAATAACACTGAAAATGAAAAATAAAAAATTATACAGTATTGTTGTTTCCGGCATACTACTTTTGAATTTTTTTGGTTGTCAAAGTAATTTTCTGGATACGGGCTATGATACAATGCAAACGCCACAAATTATAGCAACCAATAGATCAACATTGTTTTTGTTTGCGAATCAATTTTATGCGAATTTGCAACAGAGCGGGTTCTCAATTATCGATAATAACTTGCTGGCAGCTGCATCAGACGAAGCACAACAAGTGGCTAGTTCTTCTTCCGCACAGACATTTAATAATGGCATGATAACCTCTTACAACAATCCTTTATCAGGTTATTACAAAAATTACTACGATGGAATTCGTGCTGTACATTTTTTCTTGGATTATTCCAAAAATTACAGACAATTTTTGGCGTTGAATCGAGATACTATTTTCGAGTCTGATCAATATCAATTAGATATTAAAAATATCAAATGGTATCGTGCTGAAGCTCACATTGCTCAAGCATATTACTATATGGAGCTGATTAAGTTATATGGCGGTGTTCCGTTGGTAAATGGTCTGTTGGAGCAGACAAGCAATTTGTATATTCCAAAATCACCCTATGATTCTGTGGTAAACTTCATTGTTTCTGAGATTGATACCTATAAAAAGGATTTGCAGGTAAATTGGAAAACTGATACACAATTTGCTGCCAGCGATGGACGCTTTTCATTGGGTTCTGCCCTTGCAATCAAGACGCGCGTTCTGCTTTACGCGGCTAGTCCATTACATAATCCAAATAATGATGTTGTAAAATGGCAAAGAGCGGCAAGTGCTGCTAATGATTTAATTAATACTTCGGGTTTAAACCTTTTTTTAGCCACCAGTTATGCTAACTATTTTATAGGGAATAACCCGTTGACAAGTACTGAAACTATTTTGGCTATTCGATCTTCGGCAAATAACACCATTGAAAAGCAAAATTATCCGATTGCTACACCAGGGGGTAGTACGGGTGAATGTCCTACCGAGAATCTGGTTTCACAATATGAATATGTCGGAATTCCCTATGCTGCTAATAGATATGCTAACAGAGATCCACGTTTTGCAGCTTCTATTGTCTATAATGGTAGTGTCTGGAATTCACGTGTTATCAATCAATTACCCGGTGGTACTGATGATTTGACTAAATCAAAAGCCAGCCCCACTGGTTATTACCTTAAGAAATTTCTGACCGATAATCTAAACTTAACAGCTAGTACTCCTGGAACAGCACAACATCAATGGGTTGTATTCAGATATGCTGAGATATTATTGGATTATGCCGAAGCTATGAATGAAGCTTATGGGCCTGACTACGCTCCAACTGGATATACCATGAATGCCAGACAAGCTTTAATAAAAGTGCGTGCGAGAGCGAGCAATTCTTTGCCGGCAATCACTACAACCGCAGTTTCGGATTTCAGAAATGCAGTTAAACATGAAAGAATGATTGAACTTGCATTTGAGGGCCATCGCTATTGGGATCTCTTGCGCTGGAAAGATGCCGAAACTGTTTTAAATAAACCAGTTCAAGGTGTTCAGATTTCAGGGCTAAGCACAGCTCCTATCTATACAGTAGTAGATGTTGCCAAAAGGGTTTTTAATGCTCAAGCCAATTATTATTTCCCTTTTCAGTATTCCGAAATAGTTAATTCAAAAGGTACTTTAATACAAAATCCAGGCTATTAAATAATTTATAATTGACAGGGTATAATTGATAGGGTACTGATATTTAAATTTTTATGGATTAATAAATTAGATTCTTAAATAGCGATAATTTCTTAATACAATCTTTAGTTATGAAAAATTCATGTTATCTTACTGAGTTGGATTTCATGCAAGTTTCACCTAAAATCAAAAAATATCAATTAATAAAATGAGTATAAGCAAAATATACAATAGTTATCGGGATTAGTACACACAGGTAAATGATTATCAACTAACAAACTCCTCACAATTCCCGTTCTTTTTCCTCCGTCAGTTGACGGATTAGCAGCGAGGGTTATGGGCTAAATATAAACAAATTAAAAATATGAAAAAAAATAGAATAGCTGCTTTTTTTGCAGTCATATTTCTTCTTGCCGCAAGTATTTTTACTGGCTGCGATAACACGAATAATTCGTCTTATGGCAATAATTACATTTATATGCCCCAAGCAACTGTTTCCGGGGGGGTAAATTTGAATTATCCGGTTCCATCAGGGTACTCAACTGCAACATACAATTTTAAAATCGATTCCGTGAATCACATAGTGAATGTGAATCTGGGAGTTTTGGCTTCCGGTGAAAATGCAAAAATGGGTTATTCTGTAGATGTCTCGGTAAATAATGATACCACCAATCAGATTATTAGTGGGGGTACAATTGCCAATGCAGTACTTTTGCCAAGCACGATATACACCTTGCCCTCATCAGTAACTGTGCCTGTTGGTCAGTACTATACTTCTTTCTATTTATCAATTAATTCGACCGAATTGAAAAAAATGACCGGAAAGATTGCTCTATTGACTGTTCAATTAAGTAACCCGACAAATTATCAATTAAACACTCTATTAAATAAGACTGTGGTAGTAATTGATGTGAATGCCTTGAAATTACCATAGAAGATTCAATGTTGTTTCATTAAGCATTTACAATAAAATAAGGGGTAAATAAGAAGGTTTATTCTCTCTGCTAAGTTGTTAATAGCCAGCAAATCAGACATTTATAACCATTATTAGTTAAAATTCAACAAGGAAAATACCCTTATTAATTTATTTGAGACGTCCTGAAATTTAAAATTCTTTATCTAAACGATATTGATAGAAGTTTATAAATGAAAATCATGCTATATAATAAATACAATAAATAAAATGAAAAAAACAAACCTTGTCTTTTTTTGTCTGCTTTTAGGAGTTACAGTCAATGTTCATGCACTGGGTGGCTGGCACGATTGGAATAGCCTTAAAATGAGCTCATTGACCAAAACGAATTGCACGATACAATATAGTAAAGCTGCTGCTTTTCAGGATTCATCCCTGCTGGTAAATTACACAGCGGGTGCAAGTCTCACTTTCCCATATAACTATACTTCCAGTTTAACTGCAGGATGCAATTTTTTTATGCCTTTTTTAGATTTGTCTTCCACCCATACGCAGGATACCATCAAGGTTGAATTTTTGCTCAGTGGCGTGGTGAAAGCTACCATCAAAATGGCTGGACGTAAGCCGGGTTGGAACACGATACAACTCCAGCAGACCAATGGGGTAGTCTTGAATGGCTATGATAGCTTTACCATGACTGGTTTAATCCCGGATAAGCCCACGCAAATACGGATTAATTTCCCCAATAATACAGGATCGGTTTATTTGGGTAAAGTATTGCTTTGTGATAATACTACTTGGTCGACACTTCAAATGATGTCATTTGATGCCCGTACTGCGGAATGTTTTGCCGCCGATGCATTCACCCAGCCCGATGCTCCCACCAGTGTTAGTTCATCACAAATAACTGACCTTCAAAAAATAGCGACAGCTATGGATGAAGTCTGGGGTGTTTCAACCTTAGCACAAATAGCTAACATACCTACGGCTACCATGACAGATATTCAAACACGCTATGATAGTTGGAAAATAGTACGAAACGGGAATATTGTCAATGGTAATAACCGATGGATGTATTTCTTAACAACTGATGTTTCCGATGCGTCTCAAGTATTCTCGAATTTGGCCATGGATATTGCCATCAACTACCGGAATACTCAAAGTGCTACGGAAAAAGCCAGCTTGCTGGCAAAGTTCTATGATGTTTTTGATTTTGGTGTTTTTATGGGAGGACAAATTTATCAGGCATGGAATGATGGAGTTGGTTTTGCCTTAGCAATCTATTTAATGCGTGATGAATTGAAAGCTACCGACAGGATTACGCCGGTTCTGTTAAGTGACTTAAAACGACTTAATGGATTCAAACGTGTTTTTATTAACGAATCTTATATGTGTAAATATCAACCACTTTTAGCCTCACGTAAATACACGACTGGGGAGTTGGGTGAAGATTTAGATTTTATGAGATTGGTGTCATGGCGCTTTATCATGATTAGCCTCTTGAATACAACTGTGAATGAGCAAGTACGTGATATGTCGGCCTGCTCAAATTATTTTTCAAATATCGTATTTCAATACTCTCCAAGTGCTATTGATGGCCTTAAACCCGATGGTACGCCAAATCATCACGTAGGGTGGATTGATCTATATGGCGTGTCAACTATTGACGAGATGGCAAAAGTTGTTTATGCTCTTTCGCACACTTCTTTTCAGGTTTCTTACCCTGCCTATTCTCTGATGTACGATATGGTTAAAAGTCAAGATTTCAGAAGTTACCATAGTATCATTCCACAATGGTTGACCAATAAAACGGGTGTTCCCAGTGGGGGTAAGTATGCCGATTCACCAGGTCGGTATGCCCTTATGGCGTTAAGCTATAATTATAATGGAAACTCTGCACCAGATGCATTTATGGCTCAAACCTATTTAAGAATTATTAACTCAAATGATATGGGTGGAGCATACACATATACCCCATTTGAAACCAAGGCTACCACACAATTAAATCAATTGGGTTATACTGCCAACGCAATGCCCGAAGGAAATAAAACGTACAGCTATGGTACTGCATTTATTCATCGAAGAGCCGACTGGCTTGTTCTCCTCAAAACAGCCAGCCGTTATCAATATGTTTATGAAACTACCGAGCCCTTTATTACCTATTTGGCACATGGGGTAATTTCTGTTGTCAATTCCATGTTTCAACGATTTTCTACAACAAAAATGATTGTTTCTGACCTCTATTCTACCGGCTATGACTGGCGAAAACTACCCGGTGCAACGACCGTGGATTTTACAAATATCCAATCCATGGTCAATAAAGAAGTTGGACATATTTGGCCCAATACCAGTTTTGTGGGTGGAGTTTCTCAATCCGGCAACGGGGTGTTTACCGATGCGGTGGTAGGTTCAATTTTGAATGGCTTAGGCTCTTTTGGAGCAAACAAAAGTTATTTCTGTTTTGATAATCTGGTGGTTTGCGTGGGCAGTAATATCTCTAATCAGGTTACGGGACAGAATACGATAACCACCCTATTTCAGGATAAAATAACCACTACGGATGCTACGTATAATAACAGCTCTACAGCCATTACCAGCATACCCTATACTTATGACAATACGGCTACCGCTGCTTCTGTTTGGTTAATGGATAGTCATAATACAGGCTACTGGTTGCCTTCGGACGCTAATATATCGGTGAGAAGACAATCTCAAACCAATCCTAATTGGACTAACTCCGGCAACGATACAGGGACATTTGCGTTGGCTTGGTTGAATCATGGTATTGCTCCGCAAGCAAAAAGCTACTGGTATTTGATGGACATTAATTGTACACCAACTACTATGACAAACTTTAATACCAGCATGCAAAGTTCAACTCCACCAGTGAAACTGTTGGCAAATACATCTAATTTGCAGATGGTAGAATATCCGGCCGCCAAACAGTATGCAGGCGTGGTAATAAATTCTTTTTCAGCTATTAATTTAAAGGATATTTCAACGGTTTCAATACCTTGTACGTTTATGGTTCAGGATTCATTGTCCTTTAAAAAATTAGCTGTTTCCTATCCCGACCTTGATTTTATTCAAACATCAACGCCTTCTACTACTTGGGATACTTGGTTTGGAAATAATTTGTATTGGGGTTATAGCGCGTCGCATACCGCATTACTAAAATTGATTGGGGATTGGGATATAGCTGTTGCGCAACCTAATGTTACCGTATTATCAAGAACTACACCCGGTTTCACTTCATTGAATGTGCAGATGAAGGACGGGCTTCCAACCAATGTTTTGCTTAAGCCATTGGGTGCAAGTGCAATTTCTAATATTGCATCAGATGATTCTAATATCAAGGTTTGGATAGAAAATGAAGTGGCTGTTATTTCGAAAATAAACGATGCTCTAAACCTAAATAGCCGAGGTAAAATTGTAAATGTGAGTGGTGTGACTGTGAAACGATTTGAGACACAAAGTAGTTTAACTAAAGTTCCTATTGGAGACCTAGTTCCCGGTGTTTATATGGTCTGCATAGAAAACACTGCTCAAATTACAAAATTTATAAAGAATTGATTCGGACAACATTCCTATCAAACAATTGGATATAAACAATTATAATGTTATTGATTTAAAAGTTCGTTTTATTTATATTCTAATAATTAATCAGTCCAAAGCTAATAAGCGATGGACACAAATTAAAAATTTATGAAAACAATTTTCTCCCTGATGCTTTGCATCTCCTTGTGTTTTAGTTCAGCTTCTTTTGCTGCTACCACTTATTTAGTTCAATTGGGTCCGGGTAATCCTTCGTGGACAACGTCCGAAACGGGATTTACAACGGTCGATTTGACCACACAAGCCCTATCACTGAATGCCTGGTTTGCAGCCACCACCTTTGCTGACGGCGATCAGGTTTGGCTTATCAATGGTATTTATACCCTTACAGGGAACTTGACTTTTAAAGACCAGGTAAGTGTTTATGGTGGCTTTGCTGGTAATGAAACCACTACTACCACGAGACCTAAATCCGATTTGGATGGCAATGGCACTGTTTCAAATTGGGAATTCACAAATGCTACCGTAATTGATTGTGCTCTATCATATTCTGTGGAAAGTCCAACCACTAACACGGCCAATGCCTACTATGATGGGCTAACTATTCAATACATAAAGTGTTCAACTTCCAATTTTGTGGGTGATAAACAAACCATGCAAAATTGTATAGTAAAGGGAGCTATTGCCAATGGAACTAGTACTATGTTTGTGATGAATAATACCGGTTCGCTTAAAGATTGCTACATTCACGATAATAATTCCGGTACCGGTGCTTTATTTTCTTATTCTGGGTCGAGTACCACCACCGGTACTGTAAGTGGTTGTCTATTTGATACTAATACAGCTGCTTATGTCTTGTACGCCAAATCAAATTCTAATTTAAATGTTAGTTCTTCTACCTTTTCAAATAATCCAGCGATTGCTTTATATGTTTGGGTTTCTACAAATAACAACCAAATAAATGTAACAAGCTGTAACTTTGTAAATAATCAAAAAGGTGCCATTAGTATGGGACTCAACGGAACTCCCAGCCCTGTAGGATTGACCGTAAGTGCTTGTAAGTTTACCAACAATGCCGCAGGGAAAGGGGGTGCCATATATGTTTATAGTCCTGTGACTGTGAGTATAAGTGGAAGCACATTTACAGGAAACTCGGTTAGTGGTACTGACGGCTATGGTGGAGCGATTTGTTTATTCTATCTTAGCAATGCCACAAATACGATTAAAAACTGCATATTTACAGGAAATACTGCAACGAGCACCACCTATGGTGGTTCTGCTATTTGTTCAAGGCAAGCAGCTCTTACAGTCAACAATTGTGTTTTTGCAAAAAATCTTGGTAAGTACGTGCTGTATTTTTTTAGCACTGCTACTGCGGGTAGTACCTTCCAAAACTGTACGTTTGCATCCAATACCAATGGTGCGTCAGCTACAAATATCTATTTCCCTGCAAGTGCTTCTCCAGCGTATACTTTTACAAATTCTTTGTTCTTTAACTGTACTTCAAGTGTTTTTTATCCGGGAATTCCCACAACAGCTTCTTGTACCTATTGTGGATTCGATATAGCTCTTCCTACCTATGCAGGTACGGGTTGTATCACGGGAATTACTTCCGCTTCATTTAAGGATGCTACTAACAATGATTGGAGTTTAGCTGCTGGATCTGCGGCGATTAATGCCGGAACTGATTTATCAACTGCTACTTCACCCGTAACTACCGATATTTTAGGATATAAACGCCCTGTCGGAGGTGCTTATGATATGGGTGCCTATGAATTTGGTGGAACTCCAAATGCGGTATTTACACCAAAGCAGGACTTAATCGGGTTCTCTATTAAAAATAATGTCGCTGTTTCAATGTATGCTGGCTATATTCAGGTATATGCCGTCAGTGGAAATATATTAAAGCAGGGGCAAATCAATGTGGGCGATGAAATTAAACTGAAATCTGGAGTTTATATCTTCCGTGTGTCAACATCGAACGGGTTGTTGACCCAAAAGATTGTTCTTTAATTTTAAATGCTCATTTGTAGTGCATTAGGTTTAATAAAACCAATTTAAAAAGTCGATAGTTGGGGTTTAATCGTATATTGGATTACTTACTCAATTGATTATTCACCCGACAAGTATGTTCTGCTTTTTGCAAGAGTTTAAATTCATTATACTGGATATTAAACTCTTGCGTTTTTTTGTGGCTTGCATGAAGTTTGCATAATTCTTTCATTCATACAACGCTAACATTTATTTTGATTCCCCCAAAATATTCATTTCTAAATCAAAACCAGAAATTGAATTGTTCCTAAACACTCATAATTACCCCACAGAATATTTTTTTATAAATAGATACAACAAACTAATTAATCTGACAAAAAAATTTGTAAGTGGCCATTTCTTGCAAACATTATATGTCGTACTCCAAAATGTTCAACGAATGGGCTTAATGGATTTTTTGTGTCTATAAATTGAATAATCAGGGTACATTCAAATCAATACATTGATTTAATTTTGCAATTCTAAAATCAAAAACTCACGGAATAATTTATTAAAAATAACAGCAGATGAAACGAGCATGATAAAAATAAATTTATGACACATAAGATATTGATTATCAATAAACTAACTTCTCTACGCCCCCATTCGGGGGTTAGGGGGGGCTAAATTATAAACACATGAAAAAAAAATTGATTTCTACTCTATTCTTATTTATATTCACCTTGACAGTTAGTTCTCAAAACAAAAGAAATGATTTTGTTTCCGAAAACATTTCTTTTGCTAGTCAGCAAGTGTGGAAAGAGGTACAAAAAAATGCAATCTCAAAAACCATATTGCTCCCACGTACTATAAATGATAGCAAGCAAACAACTTACATAAGTATTTCTGATTGGACAAGTGGCTTTTTCCCGGGAAGCCTTTGGTATTTGTACGACCTTACAAAACATGAAAAGTGGAAGCAAGCGGCTATCAGATATACTCTAAGTCTTGATTCGGTCAAATACTTGAAAATTCATCATGATGTTGGATTTATGATAGAATGTAGCTATGGCAATGGACTTCGTTTAACCAATAATCAGGCATACAAAGATGTAATTGTTGAAGCTGCAAATTCTCTGATGACTAGATTTAAACCAGCCGTTGGATTAATTCAATCTTGGGATAGTAGAACAAATATTAAAAACAACCAGAATTGGGGATGTCCGGTCATTATTGACAACATGATGAACCTTCAACTTTTATTTGATGCGACAAGGTTCACAGGGGATTCTGTTTATTGGAAAGCTGCAATAAGTCATGCTGACAAAACCCTGACAAACCATTTTAGAAAAGACAACAGTTGTTATCATCTTGTTGACTATAATTTAATAGATGGATCTGTCATTGGTAAACATACTGTTCAGGGCTATGCAGATGAATCGGCATGGGCACGCGGTCAGGCGTGGGCTATTTACGGATATACGGTGTGCTATCGCTACACCAAAGATAAAAAATACTTGCTTCAGGCTGAAAAAACGATGGATTTTGTGTTGAAAAACAAAAACTTACCCAATGATTTTATTCCATATTGGGATTTTGATGCTCCTAAAATACCAAATGAACCCAGAGATGCATCGAGTGCTGCTATTATAGCTTCCGCATTATATGAATTATGTAAATACAGTAAGCCCGATTATTATAAAAAAATAGCAGATAGGATGATGATTAGTTTAGCCGGCAATTCTTACAGGGCAAAATTAAATGAAAATAATAATTTTATTTTAATGCACTCAGTTGGTAATATTCCATTTAGAGCAGAAATTGACGTACCATTAAATTATGCCGATTACTATTTCTTGGAAGCCTTGTCAAGAAAACGTAATCTTGAAAAAATATAGTTAAATATACTATTCTGGAAAATCACAACATATCTTTTGGAATATACAATCATCTCTTGAATTATCAATAGAACTAATTTTGCAATTATAAGTAAATCAATCTAATATTGAGAAATGTATGAAAACAATTTTCTCCCTGATGCTTTGCATCTCCCTGTGTTTTAGTTCAGCTTCTTTTGCTGCTACCA
>JBAXMR010000108.1:0-17522 GCA_037134195.1 Paludibacter sp.
AAGTTTGATTATTAGATAATTATAAAATGACGTTTCATAAAGTGTCAAAGTCAGGAAATCCTTGTGTTATGAAAACGAGTCGGTCATGGTCATTAAAAGCAGTTATTACAACTGTTCGAACATTTATGAATAATTGCATTTTGAAGTATTGAAATCAAAAATCGTATAGGATTTTGAAAAAGTCAGTTCTTTTTCTCCGATTTGCTTTGATTTGCCATAGTTATTCTATTGTCATAGTGTTATTTATGAATTATTTTTACAAAAAAGTAATTCAATGGTGGATTATTTAATCTAAACTTTTACAATTATGGCAAGGCAGCTTGGACATGTAAAGTACAAAGGGACGATTGGGGACATTCGTCACTTTAAAATTAAAGGAATGACTGGCAATTTTGCAGGCATGAATGGTGGTGCAACAGGCGAACAAATTAAAAATGGCGCTTCGTTTGTCAGAACTCGTGAAAACATGAACGAATTTGCAGGCTGTGCAACAGTAGGCAAATCAATTCGTGCAGGACAATCTCAATTAATGAAACAAATGAGCGACCCTCAGTTTACTGGTCGTTTAACTGGTATCGTTAAGAAAATTAATTTGGAAGATCAATCGGAGGCTCGTGGTGTTCGTGCGATTTTGATTACTGCTGTACCGCAACATTTAATCGGGTTGAATTTCAACCGGAATAATGCTGTTGAGGGTTCTTTCACCGGAAAATTTGAAACAGTAGCGAATGCAGGTAGAACAAGCGTTACACTTACAGTGGAAGCGTTCAAACCTACTGAACAACTCAAAGTTCCTGCTGGTGCAACTCATTTCCGTTTCGTGAATTCAATTTCAGTGATTTCGGATTATGCTTATAATTCGGTGACAAAGATTTACGAACCTATTGAACCAGCTTTGAATGAGCTTTCAAAAGTTACGTATTCGGATTACATTGAAATCTTACTAGGTGAAAATCCTGAAGTTTCAGTAGTAAGTGCTTTGGCAGGAACTCCGGTAATGACCGAAAACGTAAGTTTATTGAGTTGTGTTGGAATTGAATTCTCTCAAAAAGCAAGTGATAATTATTATGTTTTTTCTGTTGGAAACAGCATGAAGATCAAAAACGTATTTTGATAATTACCACTCAAAACTTAGGAAGTTCCACTGCAAAGTGGGGCTTTTTTTGTACCTAATAAACATTATAGATATTTTCTATTGGGTGGGCTTATGGTAGGCTTATCTATGACTTAGGCCGGTGATTATTTGCACCCAACACTCGGAAAACGGGAAAAAACTTTTTGGGCCGTCCCACCGAGCCCGAAAAAAGTTTTTCTCGTTTTTCCGCCAGTTGTAACTAAAGCGATTTTGATTATCAGCACTACTTTGAGTTGTTTTTTTTTGGCACAAGTGCAGCACGGTGGTGGCGGTTGGAGTGCAAACGTCTTTTTTGCCTATTGCAAAAAGTGTGACAGAAAAATGCAACGAAGCGTGGACTGTGCGGAAGCCACAAACAAGACCGTGCAAGCCATGAGGAACGAATGGTGGGGCTTTTTTGTGGCTGGGGATTGCCCTGCGGAGCTGCCCGTAGTTATCTCACAGGCGTAGCCTGACCTTTGGCTTTGATAACTTTGGATTTTGACACTTTACAAAAGTGCACCAGTAGGGTATTCGTAGTATTATATTCTTTTCTTCCATAAAGTTTTTGCAGTGGCACAAACTAAATTGTTCTTTTGAGACTTAATGGTATGAATAAAAGAATTATCACTTGTATCCATTTCTGTTAATGACAAAATTATGTCACCATATTGAGCCTCCGCAATAAATCGTCCATCAATAGAATATAAATAATAATTATTAATAATATAATCTGGAATTGACTCTATTAACCATTGCAAATATCTAATATTGTTTACATGCTGGTTAGTATCCATATCAAACCGATTGGCTTTAAACTCCTTAATATGTATTGTAGAGACAATTGGTTCAATTTTTTTAGTAATATTATGATCTACACTTTCATAATTACAGAAAGACCATTTCTCTTTAATAGATTCAAAAATTTGAATGGGTCTTCTTTTCAAAATATCAAAGAAAACCCAAAGACCTTTAGCTTTCCCTATAATATTCAGTTTTTCATCATAGATAATGTTTTCCCTAATCCCTTTAATCGTCGAATAACTAGACAGCCATGTTCTAATGATGATTTTTTCTTTATAATTTGGATAGCGATCCATTGTAATAATTCCAGAAAGCAATACCCATCCAACATTTTGCTTTTCGAGGTCATATAAACTATGATTTATTGCAAAGCAATGATCAGCAGCCGTTTCTTCAAGTAAAGTTAAAATAGTTGTCGATGTAGCTTCTCCGAATTTATTCATTTCGAAATATCTTAGCTCAAATTGTTTTTCAAAGTAATTTTCCATAAGTTATCTTTTTAGTGATTATTCAACTGTTCAACTTATCTCTAAGCATAATTGGCAAGATGGTATACTCGGCAAAGCACAAAAAAAATTTACAATATTTTTGGTTGCACTCAACAAAACATAAACAAGTTTAGTTTCGTATTCATTTTACTGTGTTTTTTTGATTCGGAGTTAACTTTATCATGAGAGTACCGGTTCAGGTTTTACTGCAAGTTTCCTACTGCTTCGTTTTATTTGCCAACGATAAGTAATAAAAGTAGTCATAAAATACAATCCGGTTTGAATCCATAAACTAACTTCTTCGTATGTAATATGATGAACATCTGCTCCCATTGTATTTATTTTGATATAACCTTGTATTCCGTGTGTTGCCGGAAATATCCAGGCAAATGCTTTCCAAAAGCCATTTATATTGGATTGTGGCCACGAAATGCCGCTTAAAAACAAAAGAATTAATGAGAAGAATAGAAATATAATCATACCTGTTTCTCTGTTCGGTAAAAATACCGACACAGTCATTGAGAAAAAGATGGTTGATAACAGAAATGGAATCATAAACTTGACTAAATCAATCGAATTGCCAATATGAGGCAAATTAAACACATGTGGCGTCAGTTCTATTATGTAAAACGAAAAAACCATGTACATAAGCATATAGCAAGCCGCTTTTCCAATAACTACCCTGAGTGTTCCTCCCCGATGTAACTTTGAACTTACCAATTCGTGAAACCTGTTTTCTTCGCGCGAAGTTCCTGCCAGCATTCCAATTCCAAAGAAAAGCGTTTGATGAATAATCAGCATAAGTATTGCAGGCATCAAAAAGCTTGCAAAACCCATTCCCTCGTTAAACAGGATGTTGCTCTCAAATGGAATCGGACTTGCGGTTATAGTTGCATTTTGGCCGGTAATCCCTTGTTCATTCAATCGTTCAACCTGAATTTTATTACTCACATCCAGAATGGAATAGGTACTTGCCAGAGTCAACGACCGATAATATAAGAAACTGCTCATATCGCAATAGACAGAAACAGTTGCCTGATCACCGGCTGTCAGTCTTTTATTAAAATCGGCAGGAATAAAAACCAATCCATGTACTTTCCTTTCATCAAAAGCTTTTTTGGCATCATTCAACGTGCCGAATCTATTTACTTTAACATCAGGGGTTGCATCCAAATGACGAATTAATTCTCCCGAAAGCTTACTGTGCGAATAATCAACGGCGGCAATGGGTACATTTACCAATGTTTCATTTTTGTATAATCCGCAATAAAGCATAGGGTAAACCAACGAGGCTAGAATAAAGATAATAACCACGCCCCTATCCTTAAATACTATTTTTAATTCATTCAAAAAGATAGAAAATATATCTTTAAAAACGGATATCCATTTATTTAGGATTGGAAATTTATTTTGTTTAGCATTCATGTTCAACTTATTTTATTGGATAGTTTTGTTTGATTGCTGCATTTTTAAGTCGGTGGTAAACAAAAAGCGGCAAAATATTAAATGAAAGTAATGCAATAAACGAAATCACAGAATGTTGGATAGAAATCCCATGAAGTGCCTCATTTACATAAATATTGAAATAATGACGAATAGGAAAAATATAGCTGAATATCTGCGCCGAATAGGGTAATTGTTCAATAGGAAACGTGAATCCGGCAAATGTGAATCCAAGTAATCCATAAAAAGCAACTAAAGTAACACCATCTCTTAATACCGGTGTTATTCCAATTAATAATACCCCAACGGACTGATAAGCCAGTACGTACATGAGCATTGTTAAAAATATCCACCAAATGCTGGCATTCATCGGATAGTGCATGTAAGAATACAATAAAATATTGCTAATTATTCCTAACAGCGTAAATACGGCGGTGTATGGGAGGAGTTTCCCTGTGATAGCTGCAAAAATGGAATTGTTTGCATTTTCGAGCCATTCATGCGAAGTTCGTTCCTTGAATTCTATTCCAACTGCAAAAATGGTCATCATCAAAATTGACAATTGAAGCACTCCCGGCAGCAATACATTCAGTAAATAAATGCCGTAATTTGCCCATGGATTTCCAATTAAATGTGTGTCGGTTACTATAGGTTGAATAATTCCCATAATGCGGTTTTCTTCCACACCTTTCGCCCTTAAAATCTGTCGTTGCATTGCTCCCGATGAAAGTGCACTCATGTAACCAATATCTTTTAGTAGGAGCGAACCAGCTATCAAATAACCATCGTTCACATAAAAGGTGATAGGTGGTCGTTTATTCGAAAGTGCTTTTGCTGCAAAACCGTGTTCTATTTCCACAAAGGCATAGATTTTTCCACGTTGCATTTCTTCGCAGGCTTCGCGGTGACTTCCAACTCGCATTACTACTTTTGCCTGTTGGGTTGCGTCCAGATTTCGCACAAATTGTCTGGATAATGACGAATTATCTAAATCCACCACACCAATCGGCATTTTGTTTGGTTGTCCTTCGTTGAAAAAAGTCAGAAAGAACACATAACAAAACCCCATGACCACTATTGTAGCTATAAAATAAATCGGACGGCTCACCATTCTTCGGAATTCCCGACTAAGTGTATTGGATATGGCTGTAAAAATATTATTTGACATGATTCTAGTTTATAAGACCCCAGCCCCTGAAAAGGAGTTCAGATTTCTATTTTTGATAAAAGATTATACAAAAAGGGAATAACTTGATTGCTGTTATTTTTTTAATCCAACAACTAAATTCTGGGGTTTATTTTGTTGTTTTTTCAAAAAGAGCAGTCATTCCGGGGCGTAAGTCAGCCACTTTTGTTGTTGGTTTGGCACGTACTTCGAAAGTTTTTACATCAAACTGACCGGTAGTTTTTGTAGCTTTCCAAGTGGCATAAGACGCCAATGCTTTGATATAATTTACTTTTACTTCTACCACCTGATTGTTTAAAGCAGGAACTTTCACTTTGAAAGCTTTTCCGATTTTTAGTTCGCCCAACAGATCTTCACGAACATTGAATGTAAACCAAATGTTATTTAGGTCAACAATATTCATTATCGGAGCTCCAGTGCCAACTAATTCGCCACATTTTGGAAAAACTTCAGTTACTTCACCGTTAATAGGCGATACGAGCGTAATTTCTTTTAAATAAGATTTTACTTCGTTTACTGCACCTTTAGCTCGGTTGACTAATGCCAGGGCGGCTTCTTTGTCTTCGCTCTCAGCACCGTTTATAGCCATATCATATTGCGATTTTGCGGCATTCGAAGTTGCTACAGCCGCCTTGTATTGAGCTTCCGCTTCGTCGCGTTTTTGAGCAGGAATTACCCCTTTGTCGAACAATCGTTGAACACGATCGTATGATTTCTTTGAAATGTCAACGCCAACCAATGCTTTTTGATACATTTCATAAGCCCCGAATATCAGTTCTTTACGTGCACCTTTAATTGCTTTTTTGTTTTGAGCCTGAGCCGCATTTTCGGCTGCGTTAGCTTGCTCCAGTTTAGCCGAAAGTTCGGGGCTATCAATAATTACCAATGTATCGCCGACTTTAACTTGTGAGCCTTCTTCTGCTTTAAATTCATGAATACGTCCTGGAACTTTTCCTGAAATGCGAATTTCAGAAGCGTCAGCTTCGCCTTGAATAATAATGGGTTCGGGTTTATTTACAATTATACCAATGATAAAAATGATTATTGTAACAACGATAAGGGCTATTAAGCCGGTTCTTAAATCCTGATTTCTCTTTTTCATTGCTGTAAAATTTTTTAATACGTTTATATTTAATTATTTTTTTGTCTTAGTTGATGAAGTTGTTTGATTTTTAAGTTCGGGTGCTATTAATGTGCCCAATGATTTGGCCAGATATAAGTTACACAACTTAATATCGATATTGGCATCAATGTTTTCGGATTTGGCAGAAAGCCAGGCTGTTTGAGCTCCCAATAAATCGGTAGAAGTAACTACACCTGCGTTGAAACCTTCATTAGCATACCGTAAGTTCTCTTCTGCCTGTTCAATATTATGTTGCGTGGCTACCTTTTTCTTCAGGCTTTCAGTCACTTTATACGAACTTTGTTTAATTTGGAGTTGCATTTTCTCTTTTACTTCTTCCAATTGAAGTGTTGCAACTTTGTGTTGGATTTTAGCGGCATTCAATGTGTGAAATTTTTCTCCGAAATGGAATAAAGGAACATTGGCCACCACACCTACTGTAAACATTCCGCCGAATTCATTGGTGTAACCGTTATAAACATTCGGGTTAGATAATAGATAATTGCCTGTAAGTCCAATGTTTGGCAAAAAGCGAGAAAACATTATTTTTTCGTTTGATTTAGCTATGTTTTCCATTTGAGTCAATGCTTTTATTTCTGGTCGGTTATTAATAGCCTGATCAACAGGAATAAGTGGTGTTGTTTCCTCAACGCCCAAATTTGTATCTGCCAATGTATAAACATCGTCTAATGGAATGCCACACAATTGGTTTAATGCCATTTTTGATAAATTAAGACCGTCTTTGGCTTTAGTTACAGTAATATCAGCCTCGTTGAGTTTGACTCTGACTTTTAATGCTTCCGATTTTGTGGCAACACCTTCCTGAATCATAATATTTACATTTGAATCTACTTGAGCAATCAAATTCCGGTATTCTTTGGCCAATTTCAATTTATTTTCGATCGAAATCACCCGCCAGTAAGCTTCATCCACTTCGAGCAACAGTTCGGTTACTTTGCTTTCATGTTGAGCTTTTGCCAAATTTTCCCCATATTTTGCAATGTGGTATAGTTCTAAGATTTTACCACCCATAAAAATGGGTTGTACAAATCCTATTGTACCGGCAAAAATGTTGTGGATATCAAATTCCAGTGCACTTTTAGGCAATAATGCGGTGTTTTTCCACTCAATTTTTTCGGGATTTGCTTTTGGATCGAATGGAACACCATTTGCATCCAATGGAGCATAGGTGTTGGCGGCTACTTGCATCCACTTGTTATTCCAAGAATTTGCGTAATTTGGAGTACCATCGGCATTTGAGTTATAAACCGGTAAATACTTGTCTTCGGATAACAACGAAAGATTTTTTTGATTCCACGTGTAAGCTCCGTTTGCCGAAAAGTTTGGTAAAAACTGTGTAAAAGCGGCTTCCTTTAATTCTTTTGCGGCTTTTACGTTTTCCTGAGCCATTTGAACACTTTTGTTGTGTGTCAGTGCCATTTGCCTACAATCTTCCAGTTGTAATACCTTCTGCGAATACATCTGCATTGCTGCAATGAGAGTAATTACTACTAATACTTTTTTCTTCATACTTTTATATTCTAAATTAAATAATTAAACAGACAATAGTTGTATATGCAACTAATATATTAAAAAAATTATTTTAGATTTGCCATGATTTTTCTGAGCACCTCCCGGCTTATATTTAATTCATCTTCGGGGATGTTACTAAGGGTTTTATCTACAATTTTCTGAACCAATTCAGTTGCCTTGTCTTGAAGAGCCGTACCCGCATTTGTCAAGTGAATCAGGTTGATTCTTCGATCGTTAAAATCCGAAACTCTTGTTACTAAGTTATTCTTTTCGAGCTTATCAATAAGCCTGGTCATGCTGGGTTTGTCTTTTGCTGTAAGGTTACAAAGCGTTTGTTGGGTAACCTTGTCTTTTCGCCAAAGACATGCTAGAACCGACCACTGCTCCGTACTTATCTCAATGCCTTCGGTGGCAAAAGCACGCAGAAATGTACGGTTTATGGCTGTAGATATCTTGCCCGCCAATATGTCGAAAATCTCGTTGTTTTGAAGCATGATAATAATTAGATAAATAATAGTTGTGTAAACAACGGTGCAAATGTATAACTACTTTTCAAAATAAAAACTGTTTTCATATTATTTAACTTGAAAATAATTTCAGGATATTACACAAACTGATTGTTTTCTGCATGAATCAATCGTTACAAAAAATGGTGAGAGTGAAATAAAATGGAGTGCTTTGCATAGTCCGAATAAGTTCAGCTTTGCTCTAGTTTACTCAGGATTTTTATGTCTGGGGATTTTTTCCAAGAATACCGGCTACTCTCGGCATAGCTCAAACAAGTTTGGCTCTGCACTCACTTGCTCGGTATTTGCCCCGCTGCGCTGACCGTAATAAACTTACAGGCGAAGCCTGACCGCATTTATGTATTTAGAATTTTAAAGAAAGACTTATATCCAAATCAATAAAATGAAGTTTGCCATTTTCATCTTGTAATACATTTTGAGGTCTTGCATCTGTAAGTTCGTAAATTCCATTTGTAAATCCGTTTAATCCGTTGTTAATCCCTTCTCCTAAAAAGGTTTTGATAAATCCCATTTTCTCTAATTCGGAATCAATCTTTTCCCTGGTTGCATATTCATAATTTGGTATGTATGGCTGTTTTAATACTGCACAAGTCTGATCGTAATAGTCTTTGGTAAAGCCAATTATTTTATAGAAGACATCAGGAAATAAAAGATTGTGAATTAAAATCCTATTGAAGAAGTATCTTAAATCTCTGGTGTGAGTGAATTCAATATCATATTTGTTTAAGAAGGAAAAGTTGTTTACTTTGATTACATTTCTTCGATCTTTGGATAGATAAACTGTGTTTTCAGTTCCATTATTTATACTATCGCCATCTGTCAGGTCAGTAATACTTTCAATCCATGCACCATTCTCAAAAGCTATTTGTGCAAGCTGTCGAAGTCCGTTGTGCTTAATCCAGCGTTTATCAGAGCTTGTCGCTGTTCTTGAATTACTTGTTCTCTGGTTGGTATAGGTTGATTCTGCAACTGTTTTAGTGACTGCATCGCTTCCCGTGATTGTTCCCAATGATATATATTTGGATTCGCTTCCCATTGTTCGTCTGTTATCCATTTTGGTTTTTGATCTTTTTCCATTTGGAAATTTTTTCTTCAAAAGTATAAATAAAACATGACTATTCAAACGGATTTTTTTCTTTTAGACCTAACAGGTTTTGGAAACCTGTTAGGTGTTTCCAGAGATGATTTTGTTGTATTTTTTAGCTGTATATTTTTCATAGCAGCTTAATTATTAGACTGTTATATTTTTATGCAGATTATTGTTTGTAAATAAGTATCGGTTTTCTATTTCTGTTCTTTTCGTCTTCGTAAGGATATGCGTACCACAAATCAAAATTATCAGGCAATTGGTTTCTGATAGCTTTTGCAATTTCCAATCCTTGTGTGTTCCATGAATCTAAATCAAAGTTTATATCAATCGTTAATGTTCCCCAATTTGTTGAGTCAATGTATTTTTTGTACCATTCGTCAACACCAGGAATATTGATACTACATACCAAGTTGTCGTCATCATAAAGATCAATCATATCGCCAAAATGCCTGTAACACACCCCGGTTTCATCCTCGTATAATACATCATAATCTGGCTTAATGGTAATAATGTGGCTAATGATTGTTTGTCTTTTTTTAACTCCACTTATTAGGTTTTCCTTGCCGTTGATATATTCCTCGATAACAGGTGATTTAATCTGATTGTATAAATATTTCCAATCGAATTCGTCATCTTTTACAAACCTACCGATAGCCGGAATAAGTAACCCTTCATACAATTCCTTAACGAATTGTTTGGGATTGCAAAAAGCAATCAAGTCAGCACCTTTACTAAAATCATTGGGTGAAATATTCACCAAAAAGAAATCTTTATATTTAAATGCCGTGCCACTTCCCATTGAAACAGTACTTTCTAAAATACTTTTTGGGGAAATCGTTATTGTTGTGGGAGAATCTTCATAGTATAGCTTGACAATCTGTTCGTTTTTGGCATAATAAACCAATGATTCAATAGTGTGCCTGACATGCTCCATATTGGTTGACCATTCTGTGATTAACGTTTCGTATTTTTTGTTCCCAAACCCGATAATAAAATTCATATCAGAACATTCTTCTACAATAATGCATTCGAAATGAAATGTTTCTTCAACAATATCTTTAGTTGTTATTTTGTAAAGGGACTCAAATAAATTCAAAAGCGGTATTTGTTCAATAAGTTTTTCTAATTCAGCAAGTTCGATATAATTTTTGTACGCAGTTGCAATGTCCAGTTGCAATGCTTCAAACAACTCTTTTAATGTTTCTATTACCTTTTGGCGGTACTCTTTTCGTTCGAAAACAAGTTCTAATACCATATCATTCAAATAACTCGAGATAGTCCATGTAAAAGAGTGAGTTTGTTCAGAAACATCAACCTGAAAAGACAAGTCTCCAACAAGAATTTTAGTTGCATCCTGAACCAAAATGGTAATATTTTCAGAACTTATGAGCGATTTGAACAAACCGTAAGGATTTACAAGCACATCTTTATCGCCCAAACGAAACCATATTGCCAGGGTTTTTTCGTTCGCGTTTAGTTTAAATTCAAGGTCGAATTTATTAAATTGTTCAGACATTGTATTACAATTATTATTACTAAGGTTGTTTGTTTTATGCTATAAACTATTCATTGCGACTTCAATTATTTTGCCCAAATCTACTTTTATTCTAATATAGAGCGTATTTCCATCTTGGATTAACCGTAACATTTTCTTTCCCTTGTTCTGCGGGTCATCTACGACTTCCACTTGAATGAGGTTTTGTTTCTTTTAGACCTAAAAGGTTTTGGAAACCTGTTAGGTGTTTCCAGAGATGGTTTGTACTCTACAAAGTTAGAGTTATGTTTTATATCATCGATAGTTTGTTTTTTTCTTTTCAATTTTTCCTATGAGGTTTTTTTCTTCATTTTATCATTTCATTTAATTCCTGCTCCACTATCGGCTGGTTGTTCTCCGTTCTTATTTGGTTTTCCGCTTTCAATATTTCCGCTTCGTGCTGGTCACCCGCTTTTACGTTCTGAATTATTTGCAGCCACATCAATGCGCTGAACTTGTTCTCTATTGGGTACATATTTTTTTGTTTTTATTTTTTTTAAAAATTTTGCTTGTATTGAATCAAATCTTTGTGATTTACTACCTCTTTTTCCCAACTAAATTTAGGCTCAGATACTTTTGAATCTATCAAATTCAACCAATTTCCACAACTTGCCTGTAATCCATTTATAGCATTTGCTTGTAGCTTATCATTATTGCTTGCATAGTCCGTTATAACATTAAAGAAAGCATAAGCTGTTTCACCCATTTCCTCTGTTTGTATATATCTGTCGGTATACAATTCAATCTGTAAGACAAATTCATTGAGTTTTTCAACAATTAATTTCCTTTTCTCTTCATTTTTCTCTTTCAGATTGAAATTGCGATTCAGTACCTTAGCTGCAAGCGGAACAAAGTATTTGCGTGGTATTTTTATTTTTGTGCTTTTCTTCGCTTTTTTAATAAAGTCTTCTTCCAAATTTTTTAAATGGCTAACATCTATTTTATTTATATCCATTCCTTTGAAACTGGTTTTGGTATGTCTGAAATTGACTGAAACAGTACCTTGCTCAAAAATAACTCCATTATCACATAACTTCCGGCAAAAACCAATATCAAATTTCAAAATACGGGTTCGGTTATAACTGTTTTGAATACGAATAAAAGGCAAATATACTTCTTTCTCCCAGATATTTAAAGCATAGTTTTTATCAATTATATCAATCTGACAAAATGATTTAGTATCAGGTGCAATGATATTAAATACTTCAAAACTATTGGAAGTTGCATCCGGAAATAGTTTTTTATGAATATTTCTTCCCATTTCCAATGCATCTGCATTAGTTATAAGTTCGTAGTTAGATGAAACCACGGAAAATGTAACTTCTCCTTTCTCAGGAATTGAAGCCGTAATCGCTTTAAAACCGCTTAGCGGTTTATATTGATTTTCTAAAAATACCTGCTTACATTCAACCGGAAATAAGATTTCGTTGATATTTGTGTTTCTTGCCATGATTTCAGAACTTTATTTTTTATCATTATTCAAATCTGATACTAAATTCTCAATAATTTCTTTTTCATCCCTGTTGGGCGACATACAAAACATAATGCTGCTCTCGGCCACATGATCGATATTCTTTTTCAGTTTCCACGCCGGTGCATTGGCACGGTATTTAATGCCCAACGCTTCGGCATCCTGAAAGTTATCCAACCCACTACCCAGAAAAATAAAACTCCAATGTAGTAATTCTTCATGGGTAGAAATAGAAGATTTAATGGCTGTAGCAGAAAATTCTTTTGACGCATTTTCCTGACCGTCTGTAATAATAACGATCATTATTTTGTCTGGTCTTTGTTTTTCGGGCTGGGCGGAAAGTTGTTTGTCTGTTTCGTGAATTGCCTGACCAATGGCATCGTACAAAGCAGTGAAGCCACTTGGCGTATAATCTTCATTAGTGAGATTTCGTACTTTTGCTGCCGGTTTATTGTTAATCACCCGTGTTACCAAATTGTTGAACTTGTAGAGTGAAACGGTAATTTTTCCGGGGTTATCTGTTTTCTGTTTCTCGATAAAACTATTGAAACCTCCAATTACATCGGAGTTGCTGCCTTGCATAGAGCCGCTTTCATCAATGATAAAAACAATTTTTAAGTGCTTAGATTCCATATCTTTGTGTTTTTAAATGAATAATGACACAAAAATAGGTTGTATTTAAAAACACTTTCGACTTTTACAAGGCTTGCAGAGATTGAAGTTTGAAGTTTTGAAAGTTTGAAAGTTTGAAAGTTGAAAGGGTTTGAAAAGTTATTTTTGAAATTCTACGAGATTTCGATCTAAGATAATCTTTTTCGGTTCACCTCGTTTGCCGGTAACATAATAGTTTTGAGCCAAATCATCCACAATCACTTCTAAAAATGCAGCACGTATGCGGGAGCATTTTTCATTTATGGAGTTGTTTAATGGATCTGTCATGGCTTTGATACTTTCAATCGCCTGGTCGATATTTTCACGTATAGTGATATTTCGATAAATTGAAAGTAATTCGTCATGATAATCAGACAGTTGCTTAAAAAGAATACCTTCAGGGTGGCGCAGAAAAAGTATAAAAAGACTTTTGGGCAATGGGGACATTCCTATTTCTTTCATGCTGTAATCCTTTAGGAAAATACGGTAATCGTTGGTAATAAAAACCCTGCTAAGTTGTTTGCTAACCCCTTGTATTTCTTGGATAATATCGTCAATAAGACATAAAGAACCGGATTCTTTTAATTGCTGAATTCGGGCACGAATTTCATCTGCCAACCGATAGGCTTCAAAGTCAAATTCTGAGTCTGCATCCTTTTCCCGTACAATACGAAAACGGATACCGCTGTCATAAGGTTTTGATTCTTCTTTAACTATACTTTCATCAAAGTCAATTGCATTTTCTTTATTCGGTTTTCCGGGTAAGATTTTAAAATTAATCTCGTTTGATTTATTTAACTCTTGGTCATCATTGAAAACCTCATAAATTGAATTGGCAAATTTATGAAACTGCTCAATTATATCTTTATTTTCAGCAACTGGAAAACATAATAGAGCACCCTTATCTCCATAATTTTCATTAAACAAAGCCAGATAACCGCCTTTTATAGGTTTAATTTGTTGAGTAATAATTCGGTTATATATCTCTGTTATCGAATTTTCATCAACTACTTTGGGTAAATATGGACGATTATAATTTACAATCTCCTTGTATTTTTTATTCTGAAGTAAATAGGGCAGGTAGCAAAAGTCAATTTCTTTTGCCGTATAATATTCAACAATTTGATTGAAATTGGACTGAATAAAGTTATTTAGCTCAGGGTTATAACTGTCTTCCACATACAAAGCTAAAAAGGGCTTTGTAAAACCAACCAGTTTATTTTCGGGGAATAGGGATTGATTCATAGCGGGTTAGATTGTAGTCTCATTGTTTTTAAATACCGCAACAAATCTACATTAAATTAAGAATATTACCAAATTCTCATTTGACAAAAAATTACTACTGTTTTTGAATTGAAAAAATACTTATTTTATAAATCAATATCTATTTTTTGTTCATTTATTATTTTGTCAATTATCAATTCTAATTTTTCTTTTAAGTCCAGTATTTCTGAATTTAATTGAAAAATACCAAGTTTGGTATTTCTTACTTTTTCTTTAATAAGATAGTTATTAAGCGTTAAGTCGCTATCAAAATTAACAGAGTTGTAATACTCTACAATTATTTCTTTTTGTTTTTTTGTTGGAATTTTTGGAATTGGAATTTTTGCGAAGTCTTTTGAGTATAATATTGGAACAATACCAAAAACTCTTTGCATTAATTGTAGTTTTTTCCCTATTTGACTGCTAAAATAACACAAAATAAATAATTGTTCTTCAATTTTGTCAGAATGATTAATAACCAAAGTGTTTTGATTACAAAAAATGGGGTCTTTTTCGTTTTCAACAAAATAGCAATTACCAACATATCTTATTCCTGAAAAAATCAAACTTAATTTTTTTGTGTTAGATTTTTGTTTTGTATGTAAATAAGTTCTAAATATAAGTCTTCTTTGTGCAATATTTTTAGGAGTTACCCAATAATATGTATTGTTCGCTTTATAATTAGTGTAAAAGTAATCGTCTGGGGTTTTCCCGGGCTTAATAGACGATTCTGGAATATAGAAATATCCATTTTTATAATTTGTAACTAAATACTCCAACCGTTTATATTTTTCAGTATAAAGAATAGTATCAATTCTATATTCACTTTTTATTTCATTTATTTTTGGAAAAACATATTTGAATATATCCTTTTTTTGATTTTGAGTCAATTCTTCAAAAATCAAATTATCAATAAGTTCATTTTTTATTTTTATGTTTTCTTCCTTATTTATAATATTTTGCATTAGCATAGAAACATAAATAATCACATCATTAGGGTTTTGATTGTTTTGAAAAGTTGGATATGGTATTACTGTATTTAACAGATACTCTTCTCTAAAATTATCTACTCCTTTTATTGAACCTAATACTTCAACTTGTTGTCTTCCAAAATTTGATTTAAGTATTGCTGCACAATAATATTTATCTTTTAAATCAATCTTCCTTAAATGGCTATTAAAATATGCATTATCCGAACCAATATAAAAGCAAATATTACCAACATTACTAGCAGTCTGATATAAAAGATCATATTTTGAAAGTTGTATTTGCTTATTTTTAGGTGGGATTATTTTATTAGTTGCTTCTGTTATATCGAAAGTATAATATTCATCACTTAATTCACTAATTCTAATAAAATGATTATTTGAGAAATTGATATAACTATAACTTCCTGGTTCAAAACCTTTTTCATTTAACAGCACTAATTCAGAAAGAAATTTCAAGTTATTATTTTTGCAAATAATCATTCTATGATTAAAAGGTGATAACGCAAGTTCATTGCTCATAACTTGAGAAATATTTATTTTTTTCGGTTTTGTAATATAGTTGAACATTATTCTTTCCATTTTTGAAAGTTATTACCTGAAAATGCTTTGAAAACTTCTTTATATTGATGTTTGGATGATTCTAACCAGTCATTAAACTCATTCACTAAGTTGGGTAAGTCACTAAGTTTTTGATCATTACCTTTACTGTCTTTTTCACGTTCAAAAGTGTTCTTATTAATAGCAAAATCTGGGGACATTATTACAATACGGTCTTTAGTTCTGACTGTATATCCTACATTTTCTATTTCTTTTACATAAATCTCATAATCTTCTTGTAAAATATATTGCTCATTTTCCTTCGGTTTATAAGCAACAAAAACTGTTGTTGAGACTCCAGTTTCACCAAAAGTATTGGCAGGCAAGTCAAATAATGCAACAATACGCATTTTGCTTATATACCATTCTCTTACTGATTTCCATTCTGCAATACTTGCAATAGAATTACTTAATATAATTGCCATTCTACCACCTTCTTTTAGAAGTTTGTATGCATTTTCTAAAAATATAATTCCTAAATCAATACTCTTTGGTTGGTACTTGACATTCCAAGTCTCGTACAATTCAATTGTTTTTTTTGGAATATCCCATTTACCATCCCTTCCTGTTTGTAAATCCCTACCTTTCCCAAATGGTGGATTTGTTACTATTATATTATATTTCAAAGGGTTTTTATTTTCATCATCTTTATTTGTCCAATCAACTGTAGAATAATTGTCTGAATTGAATTCAATAATATTATTTTGTGTACTTAGAGTTCCATCAACCAAAAGTTTACATGAAACACTATCCATAATTTTGATATTTGCATTTCCATCACCATTTAACACGAGATTAAGTTCCGCAAGTTTTAGAATTTTATTATCCTTATCAAATCCGTAAAACTTATCAGCACTTGGTAAGTTCTCAAGTTCATCTTTAAAAATATGTCTAAATCCCATTGCAAGGAAATCACAGATACCCGAACATGGGTCGCAAATACTTTCGTCTTTTTGTGGATTTATCATTTTTATTATTGCATCTACAATTGGAACAGGTGTGAAAAATTGTTTTTCCTTTGCTTTCTCAACACTACTACCAAAATTATTGAAAATGATTTGATTGAAATTGGCATTTTGCGTTTCAAGAATTGTTTTCTTTTGAAAAACCTTAACAAGACCTATTAGAAATTTTTCATCGTCACCGTGTGAAGGTGCAAAGTTCTCTCCTCTTTTCTCATATTTGAAAGCTGCTGGGTTAAAAATACTTTTATATTCATCTTTCGCTTTCAAATACAACTCAACGAATCTCTTTCTAAATTCCTGTGTCCCATATTCATTTTTGATTTCTTCGGGTTTTATATAAAATTCAAAATATCTCTTTTTGCCTTTTTTTACAGCTTTTTCGTCTACAACTTTCAAAGTTAAGAATTCAACAATTAGATCTTGAACGTTCCTAGATAGGTTTAGCTTGTCTTGCTGTCTATTTATAAATTCAAGAAGGTCAGTAAAACTATCTTCATCTATGGGTTGATTCGTGAAAAAATTCAGTTTACTTACATCTTCTGTAGCTTTCAAATTTTCAAAAAACTGCTTAAAACTTGGTAATTCAGAAATAGAATCACGATTACCAAGGTTAAGTTTGGCAGTCCCTTCGCCATCTATATTTTTTTCTGGGTTATATCTTTTTATATGGTTAGTTCCTTCTCTTCTAAAAATAATACCAAATGTATTTATATTATGACCCAAAAACTATCAGAAAAAATATAG
>JBAXMR010000109.1:0-17277 GCA_037134195.1 Paludibacter sp.
GTCAGTATCACCGGAATTTAACGAATAAAGTGGTCAGTATCGCCGGAATATCCAATTGCATGATCTCAAGTTCTAAACGATGAATTTTAGTAGTCAATTCTTTGTTTTCATTCATCAATTCTTTATTATCCGCATACAATGCTTCCATATTATCGAACTTAGCCCAAATTACTTCGGGTAAATGTCCGGTAAGCTCTATAGAAGTTATTGATTTGGATTTAGACATAATTGCTGTATATATCTGTTTTACTGGTTTTTGTAAATGAAATAAATATGTTTTTTTTTTGAATTCTGAAATAAAAAAGGCGTGGGCTATTCCTTATTACTGCTACCCAAAATCTGAATTTGGATATAGTTTATAAGTCAAAAGCCCACGCCGTTAGGACGTGTGCATTTTGAGTGCTTATTTTTCTGTGTTTTCGCTATTGATAGAAATTTCCTAGGTTTCTGGTGTTGCGAATAATAACAAAATGCTATTTAATTAATATGTTGAAAATTAATCTATTGTCTGTTTCTTATGAATTGTTTTTTTATAAATGAATTTGATTTGCAAATATATGAAGTTAATTTAAAATCTGCAACTTTCTTGATTAAAATATTTCGCTAACTATTTTTTTTGATTTCTTTATCTCACCTTCATCCACACCAACAGACCCGTAACCACAATTCCCAGCAACAATACCGGTGCGCATCCTTTGGTGGTGCGATTGTACACCCGATTATAAGCGGCTTTCTTGGGGTTAGTAAGCCAACCATACCCACGGGGTGCTTTAAACCCCAAATTATGCCTCACATAGCGTTTCACACTGGTGCGGGTGGCTATGCGTTTGGTGAGCGAAGGAATACGGAAACCTACTTTTACTCTCATGGCTGTTTATTTTTTTTAACTCTTGTATTCTTTTTTCTGGAGCATGTGAATAAATTCACACGTTTGCTAAATCGGTCGTGGCTATGCCACTTACAAACCTCTCCAATCTTTAGCTAGTCGCATTGCGACGACCGATTTGCATTGCGTAGGGTTTCAACCCTATGCAATTGTTTAGGAATAAATTAATCTTCATGTGGTATGATAACAGCACCACCATTTTTCACTATTTCTTCGCATTGCTCTAAAAAGTCCAATTCAAATTGATTTTGAGGTATGCGTTTGCCACTTGACAAGTATAAAAAAATCTTTTCGCTACTCAAATCCATGCTGTTGTAGTTGATAGGTTTTTCCATATCAAGTATTGTTTCAGTTCATATTTGGCTGAAAATCTTCCACTTTCTTAATAAATCCTACTCGAATGAGTTCGCTGACCCAACCTTCATAATCATGAGGTGAGCAATTTATAGTTTTGCCGTGTATGGTTTTTAATCGTTCAGCAAATTCTATCATGTAAATTATTTCAGGAGTTTCGCTGTCAAACATTGAGCCCAAACGTAATTCTCTCATAAACTCTTCGGAAGTTTCGGCAAAAATTATTTCATCATTTTCAATAAAATACTTCTTCATAATTTTTCTCCTTTCCGTTTTAATTCCACCACTTTACCGAGGTGATAAACGATATTCCACATTGCACTATCTCCGTTAATATTTGGACGAAGACCATCTTCTTCATCCCAGAAAAAGCGTACATCTTTACCGTTCTTATCTTTTGCAATCTCAAAAGTAATATCCGTTACTTCCACTATGGCTGTGTCACGTTCCTTTTCATAACCTACCGCAAGATTAAGGTACTTGTATTCAATGGGAATAAACGGATAAACACCGTTATTATACATCATAATGTCAAGTTCTTGATCCGGACTGAATTTTTCATCATTAAACACAAAACCTTCTTCTCCATGTTCTTTCCAGGTTTCAAGGTATTTCTTAAAGGTGGTGTCCTTAATTTCACGATATTCTTCTTTTTTTGTGCCTTCAATAATTGCATCGAAATAAATTTGCTTTATAGGCAAGTACAATGTGTTTTCTTTGGTCACTTTCATAAATATGCTTTTTTAAAACAGTTATTATTTAAACAATGAATGGATAATTATTTTCAGTTACTCGTCTTTAAATCCTGCTCTTTGTAGCACTTTTAGATTCATTAAACAAGCATAAATGTATTTACCCTCTAATGGATATTTGCCATCTGTGATTGCTTTCAAAGTATTCCATTGCCAGTCTTTGAGATTTTTCCTACGTTTATCCCATTCAACCATTTTTATAACTAAATCCATAGAAATTGTTTCTTCTTCCAAAATGGTAGTCGGATATGGGTTTGTAGTTTCGGTCTTTTGAGCCAACTCTTCTGCTTTATCAAGTAATTCAATGTTGTGATTACACACAATATCAAAAATAGCCATAGCTTTTGCTCTTTCCGAATCTGCTATAGGTTTTTTGTTTTTTATTTTGAATGAAATATCAAATGCGGTTGATTGCTGGAGAATCGATAAAAAGCCGGATTCTTTACCCCACATTTCTATTTCTTTCCACATTTTAAACGGAATCGAATTCAATAAATCCAATTCATATTCACGTTGAGCATCTTCTTCCTCAGTATCTGCAATTATATATCGTTTTGACGGCTGTGATTTATCAATTAAATCGGATTTAATTTCTGTAAGATTCACGTTCCATGTTTTCTGTTTAATTGTGTACCAACAGTCTTCTTTTTTAGCCCATTCGATATAATGAGAACTTGGTGAATTTTCGAGGATAAATGTATTGATTTGTTTCATTAACTCATAAAGTACCGATTGTAGGCTGTCTGATAGCCGTTGGCTTTTCCAAATCTTGTATAAATCCAATTGGTAACTTGTCAAGTGACCAAGCAATGCTATTGCGTAAGGCACAACGGCATTTCTCATTTCACCAATGTTGTTTGGTTTTACACCGTACAGCTTTTCGGCTGTTTTAAATAAAATGATTTTAGCAACTGTATCTTCAAAATAGACATTGTTTATATTTGCTTGAAGATTATTGTCGATAAATTGAGCGTAGTTCTTTTCATTTCCACGAACAACAATGTGAGGACCAATTAATAATTTACGGCCATCAAAAACCTCTTTGTAAGAATTGACATATTTTGCCAACTCCACTTTTGTAAACATTTGCTTTTTAGGGTATTTCAAATCAAATTGATTCATTCGTGCTTTGGTAAAACCATCCTTTAAACGAATATTTTTATATTGACCACGAGCTCGTTCAAAGAACCAGTTTGTTTGTAGATTGGATTGTTCTGTAATTGGAGTAAGGATATAGCGCGAAAGTTTCTCAAATTCAATAAGGAAAGGGTTATTAGCAGAGAAATCAGCATCATTTACTTTATTCTGTGTATTTGCATATTGTGAAATACGAGAAACGATTAAACTGTATTCATCCTCCTTTTTTATAACAGATAGTTTTACTTGAACAAAAATATTTGAAATATCCACTTTGTCTTTTTTCCAAGTGTGATAAATAGAGGCGGTTGTTTGACCACCATTCACAATTTGAAGATTGCGAATTTTCGTAATATAGCGGTTTGATTCATCTAATTCAATATGGTCGGCTGTGGCAGCAATACCATTATTATAAGCCAAAAACATGTGTGGCCTATCTTTTATTGTTTCTCTGATACCTTTGTTTATTTTCCCATTAAATTGGAGAAATGAACGAACATTTTGTTCCAAAAGTCTTGCCCCGAAACGCTCGTACAGATTGGCTAATCCTTGCCCTGGAAGGATTGCAATATATGCCTGATAATCACTATTGTCGATTTGAGACATTAAACAAGGAACTTGTATGTTGTCAGTTTGAAAATCGATTTCGATTGGAATGCGAGAACTTTCAGATATACCAAATAGATAGTTAATATCTAATACCCTGTAGAATACTTTATATCCGTTAATTGTCTGAGGTATTGGGAAATCATTTTTATATTCGCCGTTTGTAATTATAATTGCATTTACCCGAACCAGATTTTCTTTGAGTTCAGCGTAATGAGCTAAGGTATGTGCGAATTCAAAAATTGGTGAGGATTCCTCAACTTCGTTTACATATTCGTCATAAATAGCCTTACGAAAGAAATTTGATATTCGTTTTGTGGCTTGCTCAACTACATCTTTACCAATAGGTTGAATTGAATCTTCACCTTTATATATTGTTATAAATAAATCAACTGTTTCATAATTATCTGAAATCGCATAAGCGTTTATTTTATGCTGGTTTTTAGTCCCTAAGGCTTTTTCATCATAAGCAACATAGGCGTTCTCAGTCTCACCGGCTTCAGAAAGCATATCTAATGCCATTTGTGTAAACAATTGTTCTTGCGAAGCACCTTCCTCAGAACTGTCCTGCATTGAACGAATGTCTTGAGTTAAGGCAGAATAGTATTTACTTGCTTCATTCATAGATTTATAAGGGTATTAAAGACTGTATTTTCAGTAACTAAATATTCTCTACACAGTGATAAGATAACAGAGTACTTGACATCACCAACTCCTTCACGCATTTCGTTTTCTTTGATTCGGGGAAAGTCTTTTTCGATTTTATAGAAATTTTCTTGCCTGATTTGATAACTTCGCTCTTTGTAAATTTCTGAATGTTTATCAAAATAACCAACTTCAAGAAGTTTAGCATTGAATATGTTTAATGCAATTGCGTTGGCTTCAAAAGCCTGTCTTATAAAAGAGATTTTGGCGTTTAAATTTTCGCCATTACCTTTTGAAACTTCAACTGATAAATGATACAAATAAAGGTTCTCTAAAAGTGTTTCATCCAACTGCCTTTCGTTGCTAATATTTACTTTCTGGTGATTATTACCAGCAGTTGTTTTAACTTCCAACGCCCAATCATTATATTGAAAATCTCTTAATGCTCTGTCTACACCAACCCATGAATTTAGTATGGAAGCTGGTTCAAATTCATTAGAAAGATACTTCTGTAAGAAATGGAGTTCACCAAACAAACCTTGTTGCTCTGCCGGAGTTAATCCAACTGAATTATATTTATCAAAAAGAGATTTCCATTTTTCAAGTTGATTTAGTACTGCTTTGATTATACTTTTTTCAGACTTTAATTTTGAAACAGTAATTACAAGATCTTCGCATAATACTGAAAAGACATCACGACTTGAATAATCCAATAATTCAATAAGAAGCATTACATGATTTTCAAAAGAGGTATCATTGTATAATGATATCTTCAAATCTTGCAACATTGAAAATGGAGAAATATCAATACGAACATCTTTGCTAACAGAAATTGCAATTCCGCAATACTGTTCTGGATTCTTAAATATGCCATATACACATTGACTTATATCATTAGAATACAGTTTTTTAAGAAGTCCTGTTGTATTGGCTTTCTCCAAATCAGCCCATATCTCTAATATCCTATTCATTATCGTCTGGATTATCGTTATTATTGTCGAATTCTTCTTCTGATTCTCTGAATTTGTCTATTAAAACACTATTTATTGCGAATTCTTCAGTATGGTTTCCATTACTATGGGGAAAGCATATTGCAAACCCAAGAAATGGTTCAATTGATTTTACTCCCTTAAATTCTTTTGGATATGCACATTCTGGATTTAGTGGGTAGATTATTAATAAGGGATTTGTTACCGACCTATATTTTTCCCTAACAAGTTTGGGCTTAGGATAATTATTTTTCCAATTTTCATCTGCTTTCCAATTTAATTCAACAGACCCTTCCATTGAAGTTTTTAACGCCTTTTCTAAAACCTTATCATCTAAATCAATAAATTCATCTGTTTGATTTCCAAGTATGTGATTCTTTTTTATTAAATATGCCTCTTCCGTTGATTCTATAGCGTAATTACGATCAAAACAGCCAACACTAATACCATTTGAAGTTGTAAATTTTGGTGTAACGCCCTCTTTGTTCATTAGAGCCACACTCCAAGACGTTAATTCGCCATCAATATTGAGTTTTTGTATAAATCTACAAATTCTGTTTAAATCAACAGCTTTAAGATTTTCTGCAACTTTGTATCTACTGAAATATGAGCAAATGATATTAGGTGAAACATTCTTCCACAAATAGTCATTTCCTTTTTTTTCTGGTAAACGTAAAGAGGAAATTAAATCATCAGTTGCAATGAGATTTGAGTGCACTACACCTTTTTCCTTTGAGAGCTGATAAGTTTCTATGAGGCGACCTGACCAAGAAACACGAATGGTATTTGTATATCTCATTTTACTTACCGCAGTAATTTGTAAGCAACCGGGGTGGGTTCGTACTTTTAATGCATAATCTTCTGGAGTACTGCCGGAATCAGCCAAGAAATTGAATTCTCCACGCAACTCTTCACTCGCCATTGTTATATGTCGAAACCATTCATTTAACTCTCTACTTGTAAATAAACGGCATAAATCAACATATCCAGGGCGGTAGCCAAACCATCTGCCCATTTGCATAAGTGTGTCGTACATTTTTGAGGCACGCAAATAATAACTTACAGATAAACCCTCAAGAGTAAGACCACGTGACAGTTTATCGCCACCTATTGCAATAACAGAGATACCTGCTTTCTCATTATCATAATAATTCAGTGCATCTGCCGAACTACCATTTATAGACTTTACTTCAATCTTGACAACAGCTCTATAAAGTAAGGGTAAGATTTCTTCCCAAGAATGAATTGAAAGTTTTGTGTCTATATCTTTAAACGTTGAGTTTTTTATATTACTCGTTGTAGTTTTGAATGAGATATAGTCTGGAGTATCAACCTCATAGACCTCACGAAATTCTTCAAAAATTTGTTTGATATTTTGCTCAATACCTCTTTTATAATAAAGGAATTGACTTTCAACCAAGTCTTTAATATCGTTCTGCCAGCTTTTATAACGAGACACATGAACAAGCATTGAATTATGTTTTTTATCTTGTCCACGTGCTATCCTTACAGCACAAGTTACAATAAAGCATTTTATTGCCAATTTTAAAGATTCCGGCAGATCTAATGGTTTATCATCATCCATTTTATGTTTATCGGGAACGAATGTACAAAAATCATTTATTGGTCTTACAATTGGTAAGAGGTCATCATCGGTATCATCCGGTACAATTGAAGTACCAAAGATTTTATCAGGTCCAATGTAATTTGAAGGTGCTGGAAGATTAATAATAAAATCACGTGGAAATAAATTATCTTCATCTAATGGAATAAAGATATTTGCAAACGGTGTAGCAGTATAACCTACATAACCAGAACGATTGAAAAGCCCTATCACATTGCGAATTAAACGATTAATAGTTGTAGGTGCTTGGTTTATATCACGAGTGTTAATTGAAGCGTTATCAGCTTCGTCATCAATGATAAGTAAAGATTTGTTTGTAATTTTTTTCTTACCATTGACTGTTTCTGTTTGAGAGGACAACCATGTTGATAGGCGTTTTAAAACAGTGGCATTCTTTTTTACAACTAATAAAATTGGTTGGGGTGTATCGAAATTTACTCCCAAAGTTTCAGCGGCTCTTTTTGTAAAATCGCCACTTTGATGGCTAGTTGTGATGGAATTTGCAATTGCAGGAGGAAATCCATGTATAAGACCAACTCCTCTTTTAGCTGTATCATTCAATGTACAAGCTCGTTCAAACTGAGTATCAAATCCTAAAAAATCTTCATCTAAACGCAATTGAGTTTGACTACGTAAATTATTGTGAATGCCAGCTAAAACAATTATCAGATTAAATCCTGCATCAGCTGCTTTACATATTAAGCCAGTATAGTTAGCTGTTTTTCCAGATTGAACCTGTCCAACGACTAAACCTTTTTTGTCAATAGTAATATCTTCTAATGTGGGATCAAACAACTTATCCAAAGTACTTTCGGTCAATTTATCTATCTTATCTATAATATCAGGTGAAAACCCTTTGGATTGTTCTAAATAATGGCGATATCTATTCCAAAAAGCCCAATGTTCTGCTGAATGATTTGCTTTATAATTTTTAATCCAAGGATCTCTACGCTCTTTACCAACAAGTATTTTAAACAAATCAACTCTGACACGATAAGTTGAGAGTAGTTCGTTTTTTAGTTGAGTTGTATCAATTCCACTGAAGAAAGGCATATACATAACCTGCTCAATAGCACTATCAATTTCAACGTCCGAAACACTAACTTTCTCTCCAATTAATGACCGGCACATGTTTTTTGCTTTTTCAATCATAGCATTCTAATGTTTCAATAAGTTCTGGAAATTGATTAAACGGGTCTAAATTAAGTAGAGTAGCTTTTGCTTGCTCTGAGGTTTTACCACTCATTATTTGATTATCAAATAACTTTTTTATCATAGATTTGACCATTTCAAGATTTTCATGTTCAAAAGGCTTCTTTTGATTGTCACTGTCTTCGTTTTCTTTCATAATAATAGACTTCGATGGTATTGTTTCTTCAATAAAACGCAACATCTGTTCAATAGCTTTATCTGGTTGAGAATGTGCTAATTCTCTTAATTCACGAATCATTAAATGATCACGATTTACTACAAAAGACCATTTGTTGCCTTTCTTTTTATCGAGCCAAAGTGGCTCAAAATCTTGACCTGATTTTTGTTTAAGTATTTTACCACGGTGTCTAAATACTTCTACTCCATTTGCCCTTACGTTTCGAGCATAAGACGCAATTTGCTCACGGCAAGCGAGGGGTGGGCGAGCTGTAGATTTTTTGATATCAATCTGCCAGTCTGAATCTAACGTATTTGGTAAATCAATGAGAATACGAACTAGTTTATAGTGTTCTTCTTTCCGAAACATGCCTAACCAATCACCAGCTAATAAAAGTCTTTTGCCACGATAAACATAAAACCCTTGTTGTGCACCCCAGCCATTAATACCTTCGGCATTTTTAAAGGTTTCATCATTTATTCGGCTTTTGTGAGGAAGTACATATCCTTTCATCATAGCTCCACCGTTAATATAATCATCCGCAAATGCCTGTGTTGCTGGTTCATTTATCAAAAAGGGATTCCACGGTTTTATTTCTCTATTCCAGAAATAAAATTTTGATTTCTTCTCTTCCATGAATCTGTGAAATGTCATTTGGATATGGTATTTCACTTTTTCCATTATATCGGTAAATTTGCCAAGTGCAAACTCATTTGATTGTTCTGTACCAATAGGTAGGATTCTGTCTAAATTATTCCAGATTACAAGAGTACCTGATTGTTTATCATCTAATGCCGTTTTATATTCTTCAGGGATATATCTCAATAATTCCCATTTACTGGTTTCATTTACATAGTTTAAGTCCCATGTCCAATAAACTGGTGAATAATTTTTTCGTTTGCTCAACACTGTAAGCCTTCTGCATTGAGAGAATGAGGCTGTTTTTAAGCCTAAACCAAAACGACCTAAGTCATTTATATTTCTATCGGCTAAAGGATTCTGAGCACCGGGTCTCATTGCTTGAATTAATTCCTCATTATTCATACCTTCGCCATCATCGAATATTGTAATGGTGGTCTTATCGCCCTTCCAATTAGAATCAACGTAGATATTTTTTGCATTAGCAGAAATTGAATTGTCAATAATATCTGCAATAGCTGTTTCAATATTATATCCAATCGCACGGAAAGTTTCTATCATTGAAGCAGCTTCAGGCACAGCAGAAGCCTTCTCTATTAGTGAATAATCCATTCAATAATTTATTTAACTTGTTCAAAAAGGCCTTTTATTTTTTCTGCAATACCTTCAGCCATAAGCACAGGAACTGCATTTCCGATTTGTTTAAATGCTGCTGTTCTACTATACTCAAAGAAATAATCGTCGGGGAAAGACTGAATACGTGCTGCCTCACGAACTGTGATTGAACGGCATTGGTCTTTATCGGGGTGAATGTAATAATGTCCATCCATAGCTATATGAGCAACAATGGTGTGTGATACGCCAAAAGGATCAACAACTTGAAAACGATTTAAAAAGGAGTGGGTATTGTTGTGTTTTATTAATCTTTCGGGTAGCTCAGAATAATTTAAACGTTTTCTTTCATTTATCCATTTTTCAATGGCAATTTGGTATATTTCTAAATCGTTTTCATTATTTGGTCTAGCAATATGTTGAGTTGTAAAATCAACACAATTTCTTATTTTCTTATCTTTCAAGTATGGATTTGTGACATTTGCATAGTTGACTACACCAAATGATCCTTGCCCGTTCTGAATGTTCGGTAAGTCAGAAAACAAATCATTTATTGTAAATTGTGTAATATTATCTTCAAAAATAGGATATTGAAAGTTAAATTCTTTTTTCCATCCAATTATTATTACTCTTTTTCGGTCTTGGAGTACTCCAAAATTTCTTGCATTCAAGATTCGTTTGTCCAAACAGTATCCTGCTTCTTTTACTGCATCGAATATTAAATCCAAATACGCCCCATTATTTGCGGATAAAATGCCTGGGACATTTTCAAACACAAACATTTTAGGATTGTAACGTTTTAAAAATTCCACGTAATACTTATACAAATGATTTCTTGGGTCATCTACCATTCCCTTCGGATCTCTTGCCCTACCAGCAATGGAGTACGCCTGACATGGAGGACCTCCTATTACTAAATCTACCTCTTTGTTATCTAATTGACTATCAATGTTTTCAAATATATAAGGTAATGTTTCGGGTGATATTTCTTTGTTTATAACAGAATTGATAACATGTTCTGGAATACTTTTCCAAAAGTCAGAACGACTTATATTTCCTTTCAAATATTCATAATACTCTTCAATTCTATCATTTTCTTTAAGGTAGTGAAATGCTGCTCTTGTGCGCATAGTATCACAAGCAGCAACATTCATTTCTACGTGAACCAATGGTTCAAAACCTGCACGTATAAAGCCTTCGGATAGCCCGCCAGCACCGGAAAATAAATCAATAAATGTTAGTTTTTTCATGTCAATTTTCTGAATAAACACCAACTTTCATTCTTTGAAAAAGTGGTTCTCCCATAAGTTCATAAATATCAACTTTATTTTGTTCGCAAATGATAAAACATTTGTTCATCATTTCGTTAAGCTCACTGACTTTCTCATCAGAATAAAGAGACTTTTGTGTCTCCAAATTAATATAATCAGAAAAATCGTCGTCTGGGTGAAAGCTGAGATTTTCCTCATTTACAAGCTGAAATGCGAACAGCTTTACTTCTTCTATTGTATTTACTTCATTAATCATAATACAATGTCGTTTAGATAAGGGATTTCAAATTTAAGCAAGATACAAATAAGGGAATAAGGGTGTTTTTGCTTGTTTAATTTTATCTACTAAGGGCTTAAATCCCTGATTTATATTGATTCTTAACCCTTAGTAGAGAGAATATACTACCTGATTTCCCCCTTATTTATTTTTAATGCTTAACTAAACGGCATTGAATCATAATAGTAAATTTAATTGTTTTCGTAAATGTATCCATATAACCTATGAGAGTAAAAATAAACTTAATACAAAAATACTAAAATCAATTGATATATACAATTAAATTTTAAGATAATTTGCTAAAAACCACCAAAAAACTCCAACCCGAAAGAAACGGGAAGGAGTCAGTAAAGAATACTATTTCAGTAAGTTTCAGTACTGCAAAAAATTATCTTTCGATATACTTCAATATTTGATCGCTGATAGCCATTTCCTGTTGTTTTTTTGCAACAGCTTTTACGGCTTCATCAATCTCAAGCAAGCTATTGCATCCGGCTTTTATAAATAAGTCTTTCAATTTTTCATTGGTTGAAATATCGCTGTTTATAAAAGTGCTGAGCTTATCAATAGTGAGGTATTTTTTATCTAATTTGCCAAGTCCGGTAAGTTCGTTTAGTTTTTGTCCTTCAGGTGTACCGTTGTTGGTAATAAACAGAAAGGTATGAATCAGAACAGCTCCATCAATATATTGGGCTGTGAAGTATCCCATTTTGGTTTCTAATATTCTAAAGCTCAGCAGAATTCTGCATTTTTCCTTCCGTACAGCCACCGGCCTTAGTAATGATGCATAAACAGAGCTTATCAATTCCTGTAAGTTCAGGCTGTCGAGTCGTTCTTCCATTCGGTTCAGTGCATGGGTCTGAATATAAACCGGTACACTTTCTTGTCCATCAAATTCACTTCCAAACAGCGAAGGGCTTATTTCAATATAATCTATACCGGTTAGTGTTTGAGGCCATCCAATTTTATAAGCTGGTCGTTTATTAGTTCCAATTGTAAAATAACGTGGCTCAACCGCTTCAGCATTTACTTCCACCACGTTTTGCAAATGTTTAGAATCTTCAGGTAGTTTTTTTAAATCAAAACTAAACCAAAACTGACTGTCGTCAAACCTATAAAACCAAAAATAAAGATAACTCGCAACTTCATATAGGGCTAAATAAGATTTCTCAAACATCTCCTTTTTAATATCAGGAGCTATTCTTTTCGATATTTCAATACTCCAGGGTTCTTCTGCACGGTACTGGATAGAATAATCAACCAGATTGATAATATTAAGCCCCGCACAGATAAACCATTCGGTGTCAAACTCCATTCCGTTAAAGCTGAAATAATTTTGTTTCATTTTCAACAGATTTTTCATACTTTTCCAAAACTTCCGGTGATCCTTTTCATTAATCTCATCACGATTATTTACAACCATTTTAAGTGGTAAAATTCGTAATTGATAACTATTTTCTATAAGCTGTTGTGGAAACAAAGCAAATGTTCCCTCTCCTCCCAACATATCGACAAACTTACGCATTTGGGCAATATACTCTTTCTTTTCTTTTTCATTTTCCAGCTTTCGTCGGTTTTGCTCAAGCTGTTTCCGGTTCATTTTTTTCATTATAGTTAGCTTTCTGTAAAAAATCGCGCAAATTTACTAAATTTATTAATCTTTATCAAAGTACATTACAAAAATTTAGAAGATTATCCACTAATCAGGCTAAATCAACTGAAATCTATATTTTTTTTACCAGAATTTCACAGCTATGCAGCGACTAATATAGTCCCTTTGGGAAGAATTTAAGGTAGAATATCGTTTATCCAAAAATCCCACTCAGTGGCTCTGATTCAAATTAAAACTATATTTTTACCAGAATATCTCAGCTATACTGCGACTGATATAGTCCTGTTGGGAAGAATGTATGGTATAATATCGTTTATCCAAAAATCGCTCCTCCATGACTCTGATTCAACTAAAATCTATATTATTATCCTAATTTAGCAGCTATTCAGCGGCTAATTTAGTCCCATTGGGAAGAAAATAAAGTGGTTGGATATTCAAAAGGAAAGTAGTTCTTGTTAATTGCTGTTTACTGCTTACTGTTTACTGCCTTGTAAAACCCTTAGCTTGACGGCTATGCCCTAAAGGGGATGTCAAGAGTGGTTTGCGAAGTGATTTTTTAAGCTGCAAATATACGGATTAGAAAAGATATATTACCTGAATACAAAACTGAATATACGCACCAAATTTCAGGGTTCAGCACTCTCCATCCATGGAGGGAGTCGGAGGGAGGTTAATTAAACCGGTATATTTATTCTCAAATTCCTGTATATAAATTCATTCCGTTCATCAGCTATTCTCCTAATTTTCAGTAATATCCCTAAATACACCAAATTAAATTTAGCTTCTTATCGGTTGATAAACAGGGCTTTAAACTCATTACAATATTACAATGTCATTAAAACAACATTATTTACAATCAATATGTAAACTATTTGTCTATATTTGCATTATATAGTTATATTAATGTATATTTATTTAGCATTATGTAGTCTATATTTATTTATTATTATCATTTTGCTATTTATAACTAAACAGATGAATTATGTATGAATCGTTAATCAGACAGAAAGATGTTGTAAACCGGTGGATGGAGCGATTCGGTGTGCGGTTTGGTATTTATAAAAACGGGCTTTTCAAGGAACAGATATTTCCTTTCGACCCGATACCGCGTATTATTTCTCATTCCGACTGGATGGAGATTGAAACCGGACTTATTCAGCGTGTGAATGCACTGAACATGTTTCTCGATGATATTTATCACGACAAGAAAATCATTAAGGCGGGTATTATCCCCGAGGAGTTTGTATATTCTTCTTCGGGCTACCTGCACCAGTGCGAGGGAATCTCACCATCGCGCAATATTTATTCGCATATCTCGGGAATTGACCTTGTACAGGCGAAGGACGGTACATGGTTTATCTTAGAGGACAATCTTCGCATACCTTCGGGGGCTTCGTACCCCATGATTGCACGCAGTGTAACCCGCAAAGTGTCGCCGGAGACTTTTCAGAAAAGCAAGATTTTCGACAACCGCAATTACTCACAGCTCTTGCGTAAAGCCATGGATCATATCAACATTGCCGATGGGCTGGAAGTGATACTTACCCCCGGACGCTATAACTCAGCTTATTTTGAGCACTCGTACCTCGCCGAAAAAGCAGGTGTGCTGCTCGCTTATGCCGACGACCTGATAGTGGAAAACGACATGCTGTATTACAAAGGGCTGTTCGACAAAAAAGAGCGGGTAGGAGTGGTCTACCGCCGTATTTCCGACGAATACATGGATCCTGTGGTGTTCGAAAGCGGTTCGTTACTCGGTGTGCCTAACCTCTTTAATGTTTATGCCAAAGGGAATGTGGCCATTATGAATGGTTTTGGCAACGGGGTTGCTGATGATAAGGGAATTTATTATTTCGTACCTAAAATGATAGAATTCTACCTCGGTGAAAAAGCTATTCTGAAAAATGCACCCACCTATCTGCCTTATTACGAAGAAGATAAGAAATATGTGCTCGATAACCTCGAAACACTCGTTATCAAAGATGTGGCCGAAGCTGGTGGTTACGGGGTAATGTTTGGAAAGGATATGAGTCCCGAACGACTGGAGGAGATTCGTCAGTTGATTGAAACCGAATCGCGCCGTTGGATTGCTCAGGAGGTTATCGACTTTATCGACCTCGAAATTATGGATGGCGACGAAAAGATAATGCGTAAATCGGACCTGAGGGTTTACGTGGTCACCGGTGCTGAAACGCAGGTATGGCACAGCGGTCTTACCCGCTACACCCGGGACCCGACTTCCTTTATCGTAAACTCATCACAGGGAGGCGGATTTAAAGATACATGGATATTGAAGAAGTAGGCAGAAAGCAGTTTATAGTTTATAATTTATAGTTTATAGCCAAAATACATTCTTTTTCGTAGACAAAATCATAATTATCACGACATTCGCCATGAAGTGGCAATATATCTCAGCCCAATGGCAACGCCTTGGGTAAAAAGAAACGATATCCCAATGGCAACGCCACGGGTATGAATATAAATAACACCCTCTGCAATTGGGGACAAAAAAACAAAACACACTATGCAAACAACCATTATAACAAAAAAAATGAACAACGGAATTTCAACAGCCAAAGCCAACAGGCTATACTGGATGGGGCGTTATGCCGAACGCGTGTATCTGGCTCTACACATGCTTCGTAAATATCACGATCAGATGATTGATGAAGACTACAATGCCTACAATGATTATTGCAGCAAAATGCGTATAGAAAACAAGTACAGCACCCCCGCGCAATTTATCGAAAGTTATCTGTACGATGAGTTGAACAGCGATTCCATCATCAACATGCTCGAACTGGTACACGATAATGCCATGTTACTGCGAGAAGAGATTATGAGCGAAACACTTTCGTACATCCAATTGTCAATTTTCTATATGAAAAATGCCAGAGATAAAAGCATGGGACTCGTTGATTTACAGACTATAACCGACTATATGCTGGCATTTTGGGGCTCGGTGGACGAACGAATTTCGAACTATAGCATCCGAAAGACAATAAAATATGGTAAATTTGTGGAATCTATGGATCTGCATATCCGGTTTGGTTACCCCTTCGAACGCATCATAAGCATCAACGGGCGGTTGCAGGAATCGATAGAGAAGGAATCTGAGTTATGCGATGAGATTAAACTTATCGCGCTCAAAAACCAGCTTACATTCGATAAATTCAACGAAGAGAAAACACTGTATTATCTCAATGGTTTATTTACAGCCTGAATCCGGAATTGCTGCCCGCTTACGTTACAGTTATATCACACGAATCAGCTTCAGTGAAAAGATACATCGTCATCATTTCTTACTGAGGTGTATGCCTGCAATGAGTTCCGTTCAGCAAACCATGGAAAGTTATTTCTCCATTCAGCCCGAATGTGCTTACACACAGAGTACCGACTGGTTTGGCAATACCATTATTACCGGAAGCATTGAAGGCTTCCACGATTATTTTGAATTTAAATCGGAAGGAGTGGTGCAGACCTTCAAATACCGCATCAACGAAGCTTTGAACCGTTTGTTTCTCTATCCTTCCCAATATACACAACCCTTGCCATCAATCAGGCAACTGGCTGACGAACTTCATTTCAGCGAAAACCTGAACGCTCATCAACGGGTAGCAGCCATTTCAGATTTGGTAAACAGTCGCTTACAGTATATCACAGGCAGTACGGGAATAGAAACCACGGCTGCCGCTGCGCTTGAACTGGGTGCGGGTGTATGTCAGGATTTTGCACAGCTCGCCATAGCCCTGTGTCGGTTGAGTGGCGTGGCAGCCCGATATGTCAGCGGATTTATGGAAGGCGAAGGCTTTACGCATGCCTGGCTGGAGTATTACTGCAAAGGCAGCTGGTACGGTTACGACCCTACACATAACCGCCTGATTGAAAACGGATATATCAAGATAGCCCACGGAAGGGATTATGCCGACTGTGCAGTGGATAAAGGCGTTTTCAGAGGACTGGCACAGCAAAAACTGGAAGTCTATCTGAAAGCTGAACCCGATTTGTTAGGAGGAAGTTTTAATCAGTAGCAGTTGGCAGAAGTTTATAGTTAATAATTCAATGTCGTTTAGATAAGGAATTTCAAATTTAAGCAAGATACAAATAAGGGAATAAGGGTATTTTTGCTTGTTTAATTTTATCTACTAAGGGCTTAAATCCCTGATTTATATTGATTCTTAACCCTTAGTAGAGAGAATAAACTACCTTATTTCCCCCCTTATTTATTTTTAATGCTTAACTAAACGGCATTGGTTAATAATTTATAGTTTATAATTGACAATTTAATAATGAATATCATTTCCTCGTTGCACAAAGCGATTCCCCTCAAATATATTCTTCCTATTTCCTTCTCCTTTGGAGAAGATGTACGAAGTACGGAAGAGGTCTGAGGGGCTGGGGGAGGTCGAAATACAATTAGTAGTAGTTTGCAGTGGCAGAAAGCAGTTGATAGCATCGCAGATTGGAAATACCAATCTAAAAATAAAATGAAACAAAAGAAAAG
>JBAXMR010000110.1:0-17115 GCA_037134195.1 Paludibacter sp.
ATTTACAATGTAGATAGATGGCAAATTAGGGATAATATTTTACTTTGGATAAGAAAATCTATCAATAAGCCCCCAAGCCTTACTTAATGATGTCCCACCTTTAAAAATTAGATGTTTCGACACTTCCATTTGTAGTACAATTCGCAGTGTTTGTACTACCCACCAGTCTTTTTCAATTACTGATGCGGGTATATTGGTACGGGTTGAAGTTTCCTGAAGTAACTCCAATTGTTCTTGTTTACTTAAATCTAACCAAGTCATATTTTACTTATTGTAGTTTTGTGCTTTACGCATTATTATTCGAATCCATTCGGGTGCTAACTTCAAATCATTATTCAACCGCTCTGGCTTTTCTTTTTTGAGTATTTCTATTATTTTTGTCAATTCTTCTTCAGTAGCTTTGTTTTCCCCAATTGCTTTAAGAGCCTGTATGACTAAGCTACTAATTTCCCCAATAGCTGCCAAATTGCGTGGACTGGTTTTCTTAAAAAGTAATTTTTGCTTTCCAATACTAATTTTACGAGCAGCCCCATCGGTCAGGTAAACTGCATTCATTGGCACTTGTGTGGATAATCCTAACGCATGAAGCGCAAAAATGCCTGTAGGAACTATGCGCGCTCTATCTCGCCGGGCAATAGCTTGCGCTACGGTCTCGATGCTTGGTGTTAGTTTTATGTCTAATAGTTTGCTTTTACGTGGCAGGGTATAAATGCCTCGGCTTACACGCATTAACTCGCCGCGTTCAGCCAATCTCTCAAGAACCTTATTGCAAGCTTTGGCTGTGCCATAATTCACAAAGTCGTCAGTAAAAAAGACCGAACCCCTCTTGGCTTTTTTAATTTTTGTAAGTATTTTTAATTCAATAGTATAAGTCATATAATTGCTCATTAGTTGTCGCAAATATAGTATATTTTAGCGACACAATACTATATAATTTGTAATTTATTTTTTTTTGCAATTTATGAATAGAACAAAACTAATTTTTGTTCTATTTTTTACTATACTTCTTTTAATTGTAATTCGTTTATCAAAACAAACAATGCCTGATTTTTATCAATCATAGATTGTAAAGTTGGGCTAAAGTAGCTTTGAATTTCATTGACTGGCTTGTTTAAACAAAGTTCGGAAATAATGTAATCGGCAATATCGAAGCCATTGGCACGATCGGTATCAGTGGCTTCATTTTCGTCAACAATTAATTTATCAGCAAGACCTACAGCACCAACCAACGCAGTAGAAAACACAACTGCCAATACTTTTGGTTTTACAGTGAATCCATTGTATCCGGATTTATCAGCTTATGAGTTTTCGACCAATGGCGGAACAACTTATCAGCCTGTAACGACAAACCCAATTGCTATTGGCAGTAAATTACTTGCTATTGGAGATTTGTTAGTCAGAGTAAAAGCAATGCCTTCGGTGAGCTTTGCCGGATTGCCGCTTCTGAATGTAAATGCTTACAACAACTTGGCTACAGCTTTAAAGCATACCGAAACCTCAAACTTGGTAATTTACCCTAATCCTGCCAACGACTTTATCACTATAAGCGGAGCAAGGAATGCACGTATTGTCATTTCTGACCTGAAAGGGCGAATGCTGTTGAATGTGGAAGCCGGCAGCAATCAAATAGATATCCGCAGTTTGGCAAAAGGGATTTATGTGCTGAAAGTACAAAGCGAAGACAAGCAAGTAGTGGGGAAATTAGTGAAAGAATAAAAATGTAACTTTCTACCACAAAAAAATGTCCACTGTTGGACATTTTTTTTTGTGGCTGTAGACCTGATTATTTTTGGCATGTTTTTTGGGTTCCTGTTGAAAAAATGAATACTAACACATTAATTTTATCAACATGAAAAACGTAGCAATTTTCTCATTACTCCTTCTATTAGTAGGATGTAAAAGCCCAAACCTTTTGGTTTCGCCTGAATTAAAATCAAACACCACGGTTTTCGATGTTAAGGGTCGTCAGGGGTGGCAATTTAATCAGGTAATTAGTTACGGTGATTATTTTACTTCAAAAATTAAAAGAGGCTGGACAACCAAAGTGGAAATTCCTTTTGCAGTAAAGTTTAAAAATGCACATGAAAAACTAAGTTTTACTCAGTACACAGCAGAAAAATTGCAGGCAGACGTATATGCTATCGGAAAATTTGAAAACAGTGAATTACCTTTGTTGAGGGGATTCCTGAACTATTCCTTAGATTATAAAAACACATTTGCAGGTACAATTATTCCATTTGATGTTTCGGGTAATTACTGGGATTTCATTATTTATAATATGGAATCGAGAATGTCGGACAACAAAGTATGTGGAAATGCTAAAGACCAAAATGGGAATGAGATTTTAATAAGAGGCATCAACCAGGTTGAAGGTCAGGCTAATTGGATGCAAATGGAATTTATTGGTTTTGAGTTTTTTCTGAACGGACAATCTGTTGCAGCAGTTTCATGCCTTAACGATGGCAGGGTGTGGATGAGAGATGATATCAGACCTGAAATCAAACTAGCTGTTTCAAGTATGTCGACAGCGTTGTTGGTAAAGCATAACCTGACTGATAATCATAATGAAAGCGTGATTCAGATTATAAATAAAACGAAGTGATAAGTGTTTTAAAAACAATAAATGGCGGGTGAACGTCCGCCATTTATTGTTTTTAAAACTTATAGAATTATTCCTGTACCCGATGTACGGATTTAATTTCTTTGATTTTGATAATATTTTTGCAAAGATTGTTTATGTCTTCCGTGTCGTGAACATAAATGTAGAAGCGACCTACAAACATACCAGCATTGGTTTCTATATTCATTTTATTGATATTCACTCCATAACCTTCCGAAATAACTTTCAGAATTTCAATCAAAACACCTTTTTTATCAATACCTCTTATTTCGATTACTTGTACAAATGAGAGGATTTTGTGTGTAGCCCAATCGACAGATACAATGCGCTCTCCAAAACTGCTTTTAAGTTTGGCAGCCACTTTGCATTGGCGTTTGTGTACAATTACTTTTTCCGATTCGTCAACATAACCCAACACATCATCTCCCGGAATAGGTTGGCAACAATCGCCCAAAATATAGGTTTTACCTGCATTCTCGTCGGTTAGTTTTACGGTTTTTTTGCGGTCAACCTTGTTGTCGGCAGAAACTGGTGCTATAGTTTGTTTATTGTCTGAGAAACCACCTACAAAAGGCATTTTCAGGTATTTGACTATAACATTTTCTGTTTTCGGTTTAAAGAATATTTTTTCAATTTCATTCAAATCGAGTGTGCCTTTTCCGGCCTGAGTGTATAACTCATTTCGTTGAGTAAAATTGAAATACCTGAGAATGGGAACAATATTTTCATTGTCAGGAAGTAGATTTATTTTTGTTAAAGCCTCTTCAATCTTTTTTTGACCCTCTATAGCAAATGTTTTTTCTTCTTTTTTAAATAGGTTACGAAGTTTTGTTTTGGCACGGGCAGTTGAAACAAAATCAAGCCATTCAGGTTGTGGAGTTTGTTTCCGGGAAGTCAGAATTTCAATCTGGTCACCGCTATTGAGTTTGTAATTAAGCGGAACAAGTTTATGGTTTACCTTAGCACCAATGCAATGATTCCCAAGTTCTGAGTGAACGGTGTAGGCAAAATCGAGAGCTGTTGCACCCTGTGCTATGGTTTTGATTTCGCCTTTGGGGGTAAATACGAAAATTTCGGAAGCAAAAAGGTTCAGTTTGAACGTATCCATGAAATCGATGGCGTTCGGTTCCGGATTTTCAAGCAATTCTTTGATGGTTTTCAGCCATTTATCCAGTTCAGATTCATCTCGTTCACCCGATTTGTATTTCCAGTGTGCAGCCAGACCTTTCTCGGCGATATCGTTCATTCGTTTGCTGCGGATTTGCACTTCCACCCAACGACCTCCCTGACCCATAACAGTGACGTGAAGTGCTTCGTAGCCATTTGCTTTAGGTGTGCTAATCCAGTCGCGAATACGTTCCGGGTGTGGCTTGTAAATACCCGTGATAGCCGAATAAAGCATCCAACACTGGTCTTTCTCACTCATGCCATCGCGTGGCGTGAAAATGATACGTTCGGCCAGTATATCGTACACTTCTTCGAAAGGTATGTTTCGGGTTGTCATTTTCAACCATATAGAATAAACGGATTTGATACGTGCTTTGAGCTTAAATTCGTATCCGAGTTCAGTCAGTTTATTGAAGATTGGTTCTGAAAATTCATCGTAAAACAGATTTCTGGCTTTTTCATCCACAGCCAGCTTGTCTTCTATTTCTTTGAAAGTGTCGGGGTGTTCAAATTTAAAACTGAGGTTTTCGAGTTCGGTTTTGATTCGGAAAAGTCCGAGGCGGTGGGCCAGGGGAGCGTAGATATACTGAGTTTCGCCTGCAATTTTATATTGTTTGGCTAGTGGCATAGAACCCAGCGTACGCATGTTGTGTAGACGGTCGGCTATTTTTATCAGGATTACCCGAATATCCTCCGACATGGTAATGAGCAACCTGCGGAAATTTTCGGCTTGAGCCGATGCTTTTTCAGCAAATACCCCTCCCGAAATTTTAGTCAGACCATCAACAATTTGTGCAATTTTAGGTCCGAACAGGTTTTCTATATCTTCAACCGTATAATCAGTATCTTCAACCACATCGTGCAACAATGCCGAACAAATAGAAGTTGAACCGAGACCGATTTCCTTTACCACAATGCGTGCTACCGCGAGCGGATGCATGATGTATGGTTCTCCCGAACGCCGTTTGATGCCTTTGTGGGCTGTCTTTGCAAAATTAAACGCTTTGGTAATCAGCTCTATTTTCTGGCGGTGATTCGTTTTGCGGTAATCATCAAGCAATGCTTCAAATTCCTGTTGAATCTGATCATCTTCACTTATCGGTTCGGGTTGGATTTGAGACATGAAATTCAGTTGATAGTTGATAGCATTACAGATTGGAAATAGCAATCTAAAAATTAAATGAAACAAAAGAAAAGAAAATGGAACGCTGATTTACACTGATATAACGGATAAAAAAAACGGATTAGAAATACCGATAAATCGGTATTGATTAAGGAGCAAAATCAAAAATGCTTGCATTTTAATAATCCGTTTAAAATACCGTCAAGTCGGCATCTTCGATCAGCTTAAACCGCGAAAATCAGCGTTCTATTCATCGGTTGTTTCTTAAGAGTTGATAGTTGACAGTGAAAGCCATTCAACATCATTGACTAAGTTTGAGATGCAAATATAATAAAAAACATTGGACTTCTCTATAAATGGCCTTCAGATTGATTTAAGCAAATTATTAATTGTGAATTATTAATTGATTAGTATCCGGCAAGTAACAAGCCAATATCATTTGCAGCAATACCATAATAATCTCCAATCAGCCGGTTCACCAACATGCCACCATATATATAAGCACCGTGGCGGAAACCGGAACTTTCGCTTATAGCAGAATTCACACTTCCGGAATGAGCAATTTTCAACAGAATTGGAGCAAAGATATTACTTAGTGCCATGGATGAAGTTCGCGCTACTCGTGCAGAAATATTTGGAACGCAATAGTGTATGACTCCATGTTTTTCAAAAACGGGATTTTTCAGAGTTCTACATTCCGACGTTTCAAAGCAACCACCCTGATCAACGCTCATATCGATTATAATAGAACCGGATTTCATGGTTTTTACCAAATCTTCTGAAACCATAAATCGTTCAGAACCATTTATATAACGAAGATTTCCAATTACAGCATCGGCTGAAGCAAGTGCTTTAATAAGTACCGATGGTTGAATGACCGAAGTAAAAACCTGCTGTCCAAGATAGTGACGAATTTTACGAAGTTTATTGATATCGTGATCAAAAATTTTTACTTGTGCTCCTAATGCCAGTGCTGTTCGGGCAGCTACTGTTCCGGTGATTCCTGCTCCCAAAATAATTACTTCAGTAGGAGTAATTCCGGCAATTCCGCCCAATAAAAGTCCTTTACCACCACGTTCATTACTCATCAATTCGGCCGCCACATTGATGGCTGTACTTCCTTCAATTTCGGAGATGGAACTAACTACTGGAAACGCTTTTTGCTCATCTTTAATCAGCTCGTAAGCAATAGCATTCATCTTTTTCTTCATTATCAGCTTAATGCTCTCAGCTGAAAGATTAGAAAGTTGGAGCATAGACATGATGGTGGATCTATCCTGCATACAATTTAATTCGGCAATAGTAGGTGGAGCAATTTTCAATACGATATCTGCACCATAAACCTCCGAATTACTATCAACCAAAAAAGCTCCGGCTTCGCTGAACTGGAGGTCGGAATAAGTCATCCCTTCACCTGCACCGCGTTGAACATAAATGCTGTGACCTTCTTCGGTTAGTATACCAACTCCTTCGGGCGTTAATGCCAGACGTGTTTCAAGGTCAATATTTTCTTTCGGAATTCCGATGGATAAACGGGGTTGACGGGCTATTTCGCGTAACAGACACTCTTCGGGGAAAAGCGACCGTTGTTCTTTGGGTTCCTGCTTCATAACGATTAATTTTGTGTCAGGCTACAAATCTAATCACTATTCTCGAAATAAGCAAGCATTAACCTAAAAAAATAATTCACTTCGCTGATATTTACGCTTCTTGTGATATTAGCCCTTCGGGCGTTATTTGCTTCGCGAATATTTGTCCTTCGTACGATATTATAATAACACGAAGTAAATATCGCGACCAAGGGGAGTAAATATCATTTTCTAAGAAAATAAATAACACGACTGAAAAGAGTAATAATATCATTTCCATCGGAAGTAAATATCACGGAATTGCAACAATTGCATTTGGATTCAAACCAACACTTTCAACTTTATACAACAATTTCCCTTTTCGGTTGAAACATAACAAATCGCCCTTAGTGGTGTAATTGCGCGCATCGGTAAGGTAAACATTGCCGTTGGTGGGATGGACATAAATACCAAAAGGTCGTTCCATTATAGTTCCATCAGTAATAAAATCATCGGAAATAATTTGTTCGGTTTTACAGTCGAAAGTTTTGACCCAATATGAATTGTTTGTATAATCAAAGTTGTATAGATATGCTGTGTCATTTTTAATCGTAAAATCAATTACTGGCAGATTGAAAATCTGAACCACTTGGTCAGTATGGCTGTTAATACGGCAGAAACTGCCTTTAATGTCAGCATTATTTCCACGAACCACACAATACACATCACCCTGACTATCAGCGTCCAGTTTAAATGGGTTAATTCCGACTTTAATTTTTTTTAATTCAGTATATGAACTCAAATCGATCACAGAAACAGTATTATCATAATCAGGAATATCCAGTCCACCCGAATTGGAAACATACAATTTTCCATTTGCGGCTGTAATGCCATCCGGATTTCGTCCAACGGTTGTAATTGCTTCGATAGTCATTGATGTGGTATCAATACGTGCTACCGTTCCATCGAACGAACAAACATACGCTTTATTTCCTGAGAAAGTTATATAACGGGGTTGACGAGCTATTTTATTACTATTAAAAAAAGGTATGCGTTTCAAAGAGATTCCCGATTTTAAATCCAGTACTTCTACCTGCGACGACACATTCACCACTATCCACAACTTGCTGCCATACACTTTCATGTCGTTGCCTGTATCACCCATACTACGATTGTTCACGTACTGAAAATAATCGGAATTCAGCGTGTGATTGTCGAAATTCAACAGGCTTAACTTGCTGTTATTCATATTGAAAAGTCCTTCAGAAAGCAGGTACATTTTGCCTGTCTCGCCCGGAGTAGACGGTAAATCCACAGGTGTAGGCACGTCTTTCATGTCATCGCATGCAACGAAAAACAAGATATTAAGCAGATAAATATATGGAAAGAGTTTTTTCATTCAAGCTAAAGAAAAGTTCCGCAAAAGTAGTTCATAGATGAATTAATAATCAATAAATGACAGTTAAAATATGTGGTTTTTTAAAGAACCACTAAGTTAGGAATTGTCATGATATAATATACTCTTAATTTAATTCTACTTTGACACATTAATTATATGTCGTCCCTACGGGACTTTAAGGGTTATTTATATTCATGCTTTTACCATATTTTCGTGACTACGTCACTTTTTTTAACCTCGTAGAGCTGTAATTATGGTAAAAACATAAACAAGTCCTATATACAAAGTCCCGTAGGGACGAAATTAATTTTAAAATTTCTAATGTGTCAAAGTAGAATTAACTAAAATTATTATATTTATAAAAAAAACAATAAATACTGATCACGTTATTCAAACACGTATAGACTCTATCCTACCAATGTTAATAATCACACACTTTGTTAAACATTCTATGAATAATGTTCTGCTAAAGGGAACAGTAAATTGATTCAATTTGGTTTGAAGTAGCTTTATTTTATATAATGTCAAAAATTAAAGCTATAATATCAAAAATTATCTACCTTGTTGATTGTTCAATAAATATCTTTGTAAGATTATTTTTATATAAAGAATTTTACCATGAAAGAACAACAAATTAATCAGGCATTTGACTATGCAAAATCACGTTTTGCTGATTTAGGAATTGATGTAGAAAAAGCCATAAATGAATTAGACAAGTTATCCATCTCCCTTCATTGCTGGCAAGCAGACGATGTTACCGGTTTTGAAAACGGTGATGGAGAACTAACCGGTGGTATTCAGGCAACCGGAAATTATCCGGGAAAAGCCCGCACTATTGCCGAACTTCGTGCCGATATTGACAAAGCAATGTCATTGCTTCCGGGCAAACACCGTGTAAATATTCATGCTTTTTACGGTGATTTTCAGGGCGAATCGGTTGACCGTAATCAGATTGAACCAAAACATTTCCAAAGCTGGATTGACTGGGCAAAAGAAAAAGGATATGGTTTGGACTTTAACTGTACCTGTTTTTCGCACGAAAAATCGGCTGATGGTTTCACCCTTTCGCACCGCGACGCTGCCATTCGTCAGTTTTGGATTGACCATGTAATCCGCAGCCGCAAAATTGCTGAAGAAATGGGTCGTCAGTTAGGTACAAAATGTATTCACAATATCTGGATTCCGGATGGTTCAAAAGATTTGACTGTTGATCGTTTGCTTTATCGTCAGAATCTGAAAGATTCATTGGACAAAATTTTCGAATATAAAACCAACGATGATTACATGTTAGACAGCATCGAATGTAAACTGTTCGGTATTGGTAGCGAGAGTTATGTGGTTGGTTCACACGAATTTTATATGGGTTATGGCGTAGCTAACAACAAGATGATTACACTTGATTCAGGTCACTTTCACCCAACCGAAGTTATTTCGGATAAAATATCTTCATTATTACTTTTTGCTTCCGAAATTATGCTTCACGTAAGTCGTGGTGTACGTTGGGACAGTGACCATGTGGTAATTATGAACGATGAACTGCTGGCGCTTTCGCAGGAAATAATCCGTTCAGGTGCACTCGATCGTGTACATGTAGGATTGGATTATTTCGATGCATCTATAAACCGTATCGGTGCGTACGTGATTGGTGTTCGAGCGATGCAGAAAGCTTTGTTGCAGGCATTGTTGGAACCTATCGCACAATTGCGTACTTTTGAGGCCAACGGTCAGAATTTTGAACGTCTTGCTTTGCTCGAAGAAGCAAAATCGTTGCCTTGGGCAGCTGTTTACGACAAATATTGTCAGAGCAAGGGCGTTATAGCCGGCGAAGCTTATATTGCTGATATTCAGAAATACGAAGTTGATGTAACTTCAAAACGATAATATTTTAAAAGTTACTTAAAAATCTAAAATTTATGAATGCATTATTTGGTATAATTTTTCACGCCCTGGGAGGTGGTGCATCTGGAAGTTGGTATATGCCCTACAATTGGGTCAAAAAATGGCGCTGGGAAGTTTATTGGATTATCGGTGGACTTTTCTCGTGGTTGATTATGCCATTTCTTGCTGTCCTATTGACGATTCCTGACTGGCAGGGGATTTTACATGCTACTTCAGGAAACATTTTACGCAATACCTATATAATGGGTTTACTTTGGGGAATTGGAGGACTGACATACGGACTGGCTATACGCTACCTTGGTATGTCGCTTGGTAACTCGGTACTACTGGGTATTACTTCTATTGTTGGTTCACTTGGATTGCCAATTCTGCGAAATGTACCTGGGATTGCTGAATTAATTCCTAACGGACTATCATTCACCGATTTGTTTAGCACTACAGGAGGTCGAATTGTATTACTCGGTATCCTGATTTTATTAGTAGGTATTATTCTGAGTGGAACTGCCGGAATTCGGAAGGATCACGATCTGGGCAAAAATAAAGAGGGAGTTAATAGTGAATTCAAACTTTCAAAAGGATTAATGATTGCTATTGTTTCAGGTGTTTTAAGCGCATTCTTCAGTTTTGGAATCGATGCAGGAAAAGAAATGTCTGCTATTGCCAGGTCACTGGCTGTAGAACAGCACTATTCTTTTATAACTGAAACTGGTTCAGGCTTCAAATACCTCTTCGAAAACAATATTATCTTTTTTGTAATTCTTTGGGGAGGTCTTACCACTAATCTGATATGGTCCATCGGTCTGATTTTCAAAAATAAAACAGGTGGTGACTTGGTTGACAAAAAAACGCCACTTTTGAGTAACTACCTTTTTTGTGCGTTGGCCGGAACTACTTGGTTTCTGCAATTCTTTTTCTACGGAATGGGTGAGACCAAAATTGGTAATGGTGCCAGTTCGTGGACACTTCATATGGCTACTATCATTTTAACGGCAAATCTTTGGGGTTTCTACCGCAAGGAATGGAAAGGTGTTTCTAAAAAAACCTACAATATGATACTTTTAGGTATTGGAGCAATTCTTTTGTCGGTTATTATTATCGGTGTAGCCAAATGGTTATATCCTGAATTAAATGCACTTGGATAATGTAATTTATAGCTATTTTGCATTGTTAGCCCAATGATTATAGATATTTTAAAAGAAGGAGATGCTGAAAAGTGTCTCCTTTTTTATTGAAACGGTGCGAAAGAATCATTTTTTCTTTATCTTTGTAATTCAATCAGTTAGTTGTCCTTTGTATTCATGAGCATCAAAGAAATAGATTCTAATCTGAATTACCTTGTCACTTCCGAGGTAGACGAATTGTGGGGTTTGACTGTTACAACGGTTGGACATCAGAAAATTTGTGAACATAATTCTTACCCTCCTAAAAATCATCCACTTGAATATTATTTCAATGTCGATAAAGGGAGAATTTTGAACGAATACCAACTCCTATATATTACAGATGGTAATGGCGTGTTTACTTTTGGTTCTTCAAAACAATCGTGTTTTATCACTGAAGGTAAAAAAAATTTCCTGATGCCGGGTCTATGACATACCTACAAACCTATTGAGAATTCGGGTTGGAACGACTACTGGATCGGGTTTAAATTATTCAATAAATTATAGACGAAGGATTTTTTCTGAACCGCGCACCGGTTTTCAATATAGGTCTGAATGAACGTATCATTGATTTATATATAAAAGCCATAGAAATAGCCCGTGAAGAACGTGCCGGATATCAGCAAGCACTTTCAGGCATTGTTATGCACATTTTGGGACTCATGTATTATCGCGATAAAACCCGTGATTTTGAGGACGAAGAGCTTTTATTGAATTTACCGGAACTTCACCTTCTCAGTTTATGCTTGAGTTGAAGCTATATGAAGCTAAACTTATACTTTCAACTACTAATCTTTCAGTAAAAGAAATTTGTTACAATCTAAACTTTGAAAATTCAGAATACTTCCATACTTATTTTAAAAACAGGACTAAACAAACTCCCGGTGAATATCGTAATTCTACCAAAACTTTGATTGACTAAATTTCACAGTCATTTCATACTTTCCAGTCTATAATTTGTAAATCATTGTTTTTAGACGAAATTTCTGCTGTAAAACATAATATTTATAATGAATCATATTCAAAAAAAATGCGTCAAATTTACACTTGTAATTAAATCTTTGAACAGATGCAGGGTGTATGGTCGCTGATGGGTGGTTTTGTGAATCAATTCGAAAGCATTAATGATGCTGACAAAAGGGTAGTGGAAGAATTTACCGGCATTGAAGACATTTACATGGGTTGGGTGAAAATTACAAAGCTTCCGGAACTTATTTTCGAAAATTTGCTTATGGTGAAAAATACCCTGAATTTGCAGCAACGTCAGGCTGCGATTAAACCAATCGGGTTTAATCTGTTGCAGGAACAGTTCAACTCACCTACTTTACAATGTTTATACGAGTCTATTTATCAGGAAGATATAGATAACGGAATTTCAGAAAAAAGATTCTATCAATGGATATCCTTGAAAAACTGGATGAAAAAGATAAAAGTTCTTCCCGAAAAGGTGCGTTTTATTACAGATTCATCAAATAGAAATACGATCAGTTGATACAGCAGGACTCCATTTCTCAATTTGATAGTATTATTTACAAAAAAATTTATAAATTTGGTTTTAAGTCATTCAATATAAATTAGATTCCAACCACATATATACTTAACTAAAGCTTTTGTTGAATCTTTTAACAATAAGATAAAAACATTCTTGTAATAACTCAGAAGAATCATTAGTATTAGGTTCTTACCTTTTGGATTAGTTAATAAAATTCTTTATCCGCTTATTTTTAATGTAATCCACAAATATATTTCTATATTTTTAGTAAATAAATTTATGTTTACCTTATTCAAATACCTGATTTGATTTTAAGAGAGTTTTTTTTGTTGTAAAACTCAATCATATCGCATAAATATACAGTTTTGATTTTGGTTGCAATTTATATAGAATATCATTTTTTAATGAATAGAATGACTTATTTGAAATAATTCAGCATTAATTGTGTTTCTATTAGTAAAGTAGTATAATTCAATATATGTATATTTATTGTATAAATGAAATAATATACAGGAATAAAGAAAAATTTCTCTAATTCTTTTCATATTAGAAAATAAAGTAGTACTTTTGTGCCGTCAAAAAAAGGCATTCTTCTTTTTTAGGTATAAGAGATAGTAAAAAGTAATATAACATCATTTAATTCAAAAAAATGGCAAATTTAGATTTATCAAAGTATGGTATTTCAGGCGATTTTGAAATTGTTCACAATCCAACTTACGAAGAACTCTTTCAGGCTGAAATTGATCCATCAAACGAAGGTTTTGAAAAAGGAGTTTTAACTAATTCTGGTGCAGTATCTGTTGATACAGGTAAGTTTACCGGTCGTTCACCTAAAGACAAATTTTTTGTAAAAGACGCAGTTACCGATGAACACCTTTGGTGGGATGGAACTATCAATCGTCCTACAACTCCTGAAGTTTTCGAACACTGTAAAGACCTGGTTACTAAACAACTTTCTACAGCAAAAACATTGTATGTAGTTGATACATACTGTGGAACAAACGAAGATACCCGTCTGAAAGTACGTTTCATAATGGAAGTAGCATGGCAAGCTCACTTTGTGACTAACATGTTTATCCGTCCTTCTCACTATGAATTGGCTAACTACGGTGAACCGGATTTCGTATGTTTGAACGGCTCTAAAACATCTAACCCTAACTGGAAAGAACAAGGTTTGAACTCTGAAGTATTTACATTGTTCAACCTGACTACTAAAATGCAGGTTATCGGTGGCACATGGTATGGTGGTGAAATGAAAAAAGGTATTTTTGCTCTTCAAAACTACTACTTACCTTTACGTGGTATCGCTTCAATGCACTGTTCTGCCAACGTGGGTAAAGATGGTGACGTTGCTATCTTCTTCGGTTTGTCAGGAACAGGTAAAACTACCTTGTCGGCCGATCCAAAACGTTACCTGATAGGTGATGATGAACACGGTTGGGATAACGACGGTGTATTCAACTACGAAGGTGGTTGCTATGCTAAAGTAATTGATCTTGAAAAAGATAAAGAACCAGATATCTGGAGAGCTATCCGTCGTGATGCTTTATTGGAAAACGTAACTGTTTTGGCTGATGGTACTCCCGATTATTCTGCCGCTGCTTCAAAAACAGAAAACACCCGCGTTTCTTACCCGATTTATCATATCAACAAAATCGTTTCTCCTTCACGTGCAGGTCACGCTTCAAAAATTATTTACCTGTCGGCTGATGCCTTCGGTGTATTGCCTCCGGTATCTATTTTGGACGAGAAATCAGCTCAATATCACTTCCTTTCAGGCTTTACTTCAAAATTAGCCGGAACAGAACGTGGTATCACAGAACCGGTTCCTTCTTTCTCTCCTGCTTTTGGTGAAGCTTTCTTGACTTTGCACCCAACTATGTATGCAAAAACATTGATTGGCAAAGCTAAAGAACACAACGCTAAAGTTTATTTGGTAAACACAGGTTGGAATGGTACTGGAAAACGTATTTCGTTGAAAAACACCCGTGCTATCATTGATGCTATCATCGATGGTACTATCGAAAATGCTCCAACAGTACACGTTCCAATTTTGAACCTGGTTGCTCCAACTGCATTGAACAATGTTGATGGTGGTATCCTTGATCCACGTGATACTTATGCTGATGTAGCTGAATGGGAAGCTAAAGCAAAATCGCTTGCTGCTAAATACATCAAGAACTTCGAACAATACTGCGACAACGACGATGCGAAAGCATTGATTCCTTCTGGTCCGCAATTGTAAGAATTTGATTATAACTGATAAAAAAAAGGCTTCTCAAAATTGAGAAGCCTTTTTATGTAAAATCATTTTGTAAAAATCGAGTTCAAAATCGTTTAAATCCGATTATTTCACGTACCTCTCTGATTGTTTTGGAGGCACTTTCCTGCGCTTTTTCCTTGCCTATACGAGCAACTCTTGAAACATAAGCTTCATCGGCTGAAATGGCTTTTATTTTATCACGGAATGGTTCTGTAAATGATATCATATCAACAGCAAGCTGTTTTTTCATATCACCGTAGCGAATCTGGCAGGTGTTGTATTGTTCTTCGAAGAAACTAAGTGTATCAGGAGCAGAAACTACTTTCATCAACTGAAATATGTTTTGAATGGCTTCAGGTTTTGCCTGATTAGGTTCTGTGGGACCACTGTCGGTCACAGCTTTCATCACCTTTTTGCGGATAGCTTCCGGTTCATCGGCTAAGAAAATGGCATTTCCCTCTCCTTCCGATTTTCCCATTTTTCCGCTTCCGTTAAGTCCCGGAATTTTTACTAACTCATTTCCAAAGTTAAATGCTTGTGGTTCAGGAAAGTACTCAACATTATACATCCTATTGAATCGGTTACTGAACTGACGGGTCATTTCCAAATGTTGCTCCTGGTCTTTACCAACTGGTACTTTAGTAGCTTTATGCAGGATAATATCTGCAGCCATTAGTGTTGGGTAAGTGAGTAATCCGGCGTTCACGTTCTGTGGTTGTTGACGAATTTTATCTTTGAACGAAGTGCAACGCTCCAACTCTCCAATGTAAGCGTTCATATTCAGAAACAGATACATTTCGGCAGTTTCGGGCACATCGCTCTGGATATAAAGCGTACATTTTTCGGGATCTAATCCTGCTGCCAGATATTCTACCATTACCTGACGCACATTACCATGCAGATCTCCCGGTGTGGGGTGTGTGGTAAGTGAATGATAATCAGCAATAAAAAAATAGCAATTATGCTCATTTTGCATGCTAATAAAATTGCGCAACGCGCCAAAATAATTTCCTAAGTGAAGGTTTCCGGTTGGGCGTATGCCGCTTACTACTGTTTCCATTAAAAGAATTGAAGATTTATGATTTCAGATTTACGATTGGAAAATCGGGTTTATCTCAATTATCCTGGTAAATCTCTCGCTATAAACTCTTAAGAAACAAATGATGAATAGAACGCAGATTTTCGCGGTTTAAGCAGATTTTAAACGGATTATAAAAATGCAAGCATTTTTGATTTTGCTCTTTAATCAATACCGATTAATCGGTATTTCTAATCCGTTTTTTTATCCGTTATATCAGTGTAAATCAGCGTTCCATTCTCTTTTCTTTTGTTTCATATAATTTTTAGATTGGAATTCCCAATCTGTAATACTATTAACTACCAACTATAAACTAGTTTTTACTCTATCGGTATTGTTCTCTTAATCCGTTGATCAAGCGAAGTAAGTGTTTCGGTGGTTGCCACGCCGGGGATTTCTTGAATTTTGCCGTTCAGTAATTCCATCAAATGCTCATCATTTTTAGCGTAAACTTTAATTAATATAGTGTACGAACCAAGCGTGTACTGCGACTCCACGATTTCAGGAATTTTCTCCAGTTCCTTAACCACTTCCTTGTACATTGAGCCACGTTCAAGCGTGATACCAATGTAGGCACACATTTGAAAACCAAGCATTTTCGGGTTAACTGTGTATCCCGAACCGGTAATAACATCGATATCTATCAGGCGCTGAACACGTTGGTGAATGGCTGCGCGCGATACGCCACATATTTCTGCTACATCTTTAAATGGCATACGGGCATTCTGAGTAATAATTTGCAAAATCTTACGGTCTAATTGATCTATTTTTTCCATAACTCTTAGATTTTAATTGTCAATTTGACAGCAAAAATACACATTTTAAATGAAAATCAAAATACTTCTTTTACTATTTTGTATTTTACGTATAATTTAGAAAGATTTTTGTAGAAAATATCTGCTTTTTGATAAAAACAAAAGCCGGAATAATTTGTTATTCCGGCTTTCTGTAAGTGTTTGAAACAAAAAACTACCCCAACCTCACGGATATGTTTTTTAATTGTATAAAGCTTGCTTACTGTCACTGGGATTTATAATCCCAGTTCTTGTATTCTTTGTATTTTTCGCTCGGCTCTGCCGCTTGGCTTGCCAAGAATCCAGTAGCATATCCGAATGTAAAATGTTTTCTTTAATTCGGATTTCAAATCCTAAGAATACATACAGTTAGGATAAGCATAACTTGTCCCAAATATCGGGATCTCAACAACCAGCGCAATCATTTTCTCTTTTAATGAACATATCCGAGAGGTCGGAGGGTTTCTTTTCAACACATTTTATAGATTACCGTATTGTCCTGACTTTGACAGTTTTTGAAACTTCATTTTTTAAGGTGTTGAATATTAGGCA
>JBAXMR010000111.1:0-16627 GCA_037134195.1 Paludibacter sp.
GGTTGTTTGATAATCGAGCAAAAATATAGTACTTTATAAACAAACTCTAATTATAAAAAAGATTAAAGAAAAATTTCTTTAATTGATTTTTAGTTGTATCTTTGTGCCTCGAAAATAAAAATAGAGAATAAACAATTAAAATACAAATTTATTATGTCAAAAGTAACTGTAGTTGGTGCCGGAAACGTTGGTGCCACATGTGCAAATGTTCTGGCTTTCAATGAAGTAGCCGATGAAGTGGTAATGCTCGATGTAAAAGAAGGCATCTCGGAAGGTAAAGCATTGGATATGCTTCAAACAGCTTCATTGCTTGGTTTCGATACTAAAATCGTAGGTTGCACCAGCGATTATGCTCAAACAGCTAATTCAGATGTGGTGGTAATCACTTCGGGTATTCCACGCAAACCGGGTATGACCCGCGAAGAACTGATTGGTGTGAATGCAGGTATCGTAAAAACTGTTGCTGAAAATATCCTCAAATTCTCTCCAAATGCTATTATCGTGGTGGTCAGTAACCCAATGGATACAATGACTTACCTTGCATTGAAAGCTACCGGTCTTCCAAAAAATAAAATCATCGGTATGGGCGGAACCCTAGACAGCTCACGCTTTAAATGCTACCTGAGCAAAGCGCTAAATGCTAATCCAACCGAAATTGAAGGAATGGTAATTGGTGGTCACGGCGATACAACCATGATTCCATTGACACGTTTTGCTTCATACAAAGGTCGTCCGGTAGCTGACATTCTGGATGCTGAAACATTGGCAAAAGTAGTTGCCGATACAATGGTTGGTGGTGCAACTCTGACAGGACTGCTTGGTACATCGGCATGGTACGCTCCGGGAGCTGCTGCTGCTTATTTGGTTGAAGCAATTATCCACGATCAGAAAAAAGTAATTCCTTGCTGTGTATCGCTCGAAGGTGAATACGGACAAAATGATATTTGTATCGGTGTTCCGGTACTAATCGGAAAAAACGGTATCGAAGAAATTATAGATTACAAACTGAACGATGAAGAAAAAGCATTATTCGAAAAAAGTGCTGCTGCCGTTCGTGGCACAAACAACGTACTGAAAGAAATAAACGTATTGTAATCAACAATATAACAAATCTAATAGTCGTAATGTAACCTGACATTGCGACTATTTTTTATTTTAGATTACTTCAAAATTCACCCGATACGTTAATAATTATTTCTATTAAGTGCCTAAGTGAAATTATCTTTAAAATATTACTGAAAAATTTCTTTAATCGATAATAAAAGCATACTTTTGTAATGATTTCAATAAACTAAAATATACAAGTTCACCATGTTAGAATCTCATTTATATTTACAACAGTTTTCCATTAAGCCATCTGTTCAGCGTTCGGCTGTTATGCATTTTTTACTGAATAACCGGATTCACCCGACCATTGATGAAATCTACATGGCATTAAGTCCTTCCATGCCTACTTTATCGAAAACAACTGTGTACAACACCCTCGACCTATTTGTTGAAAAGGGTGCAGTAAGGGCGTTAGCTATTGACGAAAAAAATGCACGTTATGATGTCGATATCTCAGCTCACGGTCATTTTATGTGTAAAAGTTGTGGAAAAGTTCATGATATATTCGATCTTAAACCATTCATGTTTCAAATTCCTGAATCTGAAAGTTTCAGAATAGATTCTGTTGAAATTTCTTATCTTGGCAATTGTAAATCCTGCAAAAGCAACTAATTTTATTAACATACTTTTAAAACAAGCAAACTTTTTTTAAGTTTGCTTGTTTTTTATTGTCAAATTTTCATATCTTTGACAAATATTTTAATAAATACTGTTGCAATGAGAAGATTAACAGTTGTATGCTGCCTGTTTTTTATAATTCTACTTGGATTTTCAGCCGAAAAGATCAAGAAAGGTTTTGGTTTCGGAGCCTTACCTGCCATTTCGTACGATTCAGATCTTGGTTTTCAATACGGTGCATTGGTCAATTTATATGACTATGGAGATGGCTCGGCTTATCCAAAGTATAATCATTCACTATACTTAGAACTTTCTACCTATACAAAAGGAACTACAATTGCCCGCCTGCGGTATGATTCAGAAAAATTAATACCTAAAGTCCGTACAACTTTCGATGTTGCTTACGTTCCGGATCAAATGTCCGATTTTTATGGTTTTAATGGCTATCAAAGTGTATACGATATTACAACTAGTAAAACTTATCGTAATTTTTATAAATGCGAAAAGAATACATTTAGAATCAAAGCCGATTTTCAGGGATATTTCGGAGAATCAAAATTTGGCTGGGTGGCAGGTTATGCGTTCTATAATTTCAAAATGGACACTGTAAATATCAACAAATTAGAGTTGAAGCCAGTTCCGGGTGGCGATTTATTTCAGAAATATAAAGCCTGGGGGTTAATTGACCCTACAGAAGCAAACGGTGGTAGCATTAATTATTTGAAAGTAGGATTGAAATATGACTCTCGCGATCAATTAGCTTGCCCAACAAAAGGAATTTTCACAGAAGCTGTTGTACAATCTGCCCCAAAATTTCTAAACCAGTCCAATCCACATACCAAATTAGCAATTATACATCGTCAGTACTTTAGCTTAGCAAAAGACTTAATATTTGCTTATCGGCTTGATTATCAAACAACTTTGGGAAATGATAAAGTTCCTTATTACGCACAACCCGAATTAATTACCAGTTATCTGATTGCTGCGACCAATCAGGGTCTTGGTGGTAAAAGTTCAGTGCGTGGTATTCTACGAAATCGTATTATTGGCGATGATGTGGCGTTTGGTAATTTTGAGTTTCGGTATAAATTTCTACGGTTCTTATTATTTAAGCAGAATTTTTATCTGGGAACTAATGTATTTTTCGACTCAGGAATAGTTTTGAAACCAATTGATATTAATCCTTCAATAATATCCTCGAATCCAACCTATTTCAGCAATTATGATGCGGGAAAATTTCATTCAGCTGCCGGTATTGGATTGAAAATTGGTTGGAATGAAAATTTTGTTATTTCTGTTGATTTTGGAAAATCTCTTAACAACCAAGATGGAAATACAGGATTTTACGTTGGTTTGAACTACTTATTTTAATGCATTTAAACTAGTTATATGTTGCTACTTTTTGTTTTTACATTATTTATTTGTGTCTTATACTGTTTGTTAATCGTGATTTTTATTTTTGGTTGGAGAAATATATTTTCTTATGAACCAAAAGGAATTGATGAACTGGATTTTATGGTTTCAGTAGTAGTCCCTTGCAAAAATGAACAAGAAAATATTCTTAAACTGATTACTTGTCTGTCACAACAAAGCTACCAGAATTTTGAGTTAATAGTTATTAACGACCACTCTACTGACACAACACGAAATCACATTCTAAAAGCACAAAAAACATTCAACAATATTCAATTAATTGATGCCGTTGGTTATGGGAAGAAAAATGCGCTAAAGGAAGGAATAACAAGTGCCAAATCCAACCTTATTATCACTATCGATGCCGACTGTTTACCATCCTTCCACTGGCTTGAGGCAATTGCTTGTTTCTACAAACGTTTTCCGAGCGACTTGATAATCTGTCCCGTAGGGCTTTCTGATAAAGATGATTTGTTTTTACGGGTACAAGCACTTGAATTTTCAAGTTTAGTTGGTGTTGCAGCTGGTTCAACTGGTGCGGGTATGCCTATTTTATGTAACGGTGCAAATCTGGCATTCACTAAAGATATTTGGCTAAAATCGCAATATAACTTACATGATGAGGAACAATCAGGTGACGATATTTTTCTTCTTGAAAGTGTAAAGAAAATGAAGGGGAGAATTCGTTTTCTAAAATCAGAAGCTGGTTTTGTAAAAACAAGACCACCGGAAACAATCAAAGAGTTTATTGTTCAACGCAGAAGATGGGCTGGTAAATCAAGATTCTATACCGATTGGCAAATTATTCTGACTGCTAATATTGTTTTATTTATTAGTATGTTGAGTTTAGTTTATCTCGCTTTATCATTCTATAAATGGCAGTTTATTTGGGGATATATTGCTATTACACTTTTTAAGTATTGCATTGATACACGTTTTCTCTATTTAGTAAGGCGATTTTTTCAATTAGACCGGATTTGGATTTATTCAATGGTGCTTTCGATTTTCTATCCATTTTACACAGTGTTTATTGCATTATCATCGTTGTTGCTAAAACCCAAGAAATGGAAGTAGTTTATCGTTGTGTAACGTACAAATAATAACCGGAATAGGTAGTTTTGTATTGTTTCAGAACTTCTTTGGCAAGTGCTGTTGTGTCAGGTAGATTTGGTCGTATTCGCTTGGTTGGATTTCCAACTCCATATCCAATATCATACACCGTACCACATTTTTCACAAACTGCCTGACCAAGTTCGTTGGGATAAACTCTGACTGTTGAAAGATGTTCATAAGGGCAACTCATATCGAAGGCATAATATGCCCCGTCAAAGCCAGTATACACTAAAATACCACCATAACCAATTCTTTCAACAGCTGTTACAGGTGTCAGGAAAGTAAGACTTCTGTTATACGAATTTCGGAATATTGGATAGGTTGTAACAAGATTAAGTTCCAGATAAACCGGATAATCGGGAATGGAAGAAATATAAGTATCATCGCAACTTATTAGAAATAAGCTTACCAGAACAACTGAACCTATATTTCTGAAGAATGTTTTCATTCAGTGAATTTAAACTCCAAATTCACCAATTCGCCATAACTCTTCATCTGTAAAATTCAGATTCTTGAGCGAATCGATGTTGTCCTGTAACTGTTTTACGGAACTTGTTCCAACTATTATGGATGTAACCTGAGGTTTGTGAAAACACCAGGCAACTGCCATTTGAGCAAGCGTTTGTCCACGTTGATAAGCTATTTCATTTAATTTGCTTATTTTATTAATTACTTCGGGTGTCAGACGGCTTTTTTGCAAGAAACCATGGCTTTGTGCTGCGCGGGAATTTTCAGGGATTCCATTAAGGTATTTGTCGCTCAGCATACCTTGTGATAAGGGCGAAAAGCCTATGAATCCAATTCCATTCTCACCTGCTAATGGTAAAACATCCTGCTCAACTTCACGGGTAAAAATACTGTATCTGTCCTGATTAATCAAACAAGGTGTTCCGTTTTTAAGAAGAATCTGATATGCTTCACGGGCTTTTTCAACCGGATATTTTGAAATTCCAACGTACAGAGCTTTGCCCTGTTTAACCATATCGGAAAGTGCGCCCATAGTTTCTTCTAATGGAGTATTCGGGTCGTAACGATGTGAATAGAATATATCAACATACTCCAATTGCATACGTTTCAGACTTTGGTGTAAACTGGCAATCAGGTATTTGCGTGAGCCCCAGTCGCCATAAGGTCCGGGCCACATTTCATGTCCGGCTTTTGTACTGATGATCAGTTCATCCCGATAGCCATTGAAATAATTTTTCAGAATCTTTCCAAAATTGGTTTCGGCACTACCGACTGGTACGCCGTAATTGTTGGCTAAATCAAAATGTGTAATACCCTTATCAAAGGCAAACTGTAACATTTTCAATGCTTCAGTCTGATTATCCACATCGCCAAAATTGTGCCACAAGCCAAGTGAAATCTTTGGTAACATCAATCCGCTCTTACCACAACGGTTGTAGCCAACAGTATCGTTATAGCGATCGACTGCCGGAACGTATTTGTTTTCTGACATATTTTTTAATTGAAAAACCTTTTGGCGTGCAACGCACCCAAAAGAGTTTTGTTTATTTTAAACTCTCAAAGGTACTAAAGCACGCTTTGAGGTTTGGTTTTCATTAAAATTTTACAGCAGGTGCTTTTGCTGCAGCTTTTTCTGCTTCGAAATAAGGTTTCTTCTGAAAACCGGTCATTCCGGCAACAATATTTGTTGGGAAACGGCGAATATCAGTATTAAAACTTTTTGCCAATTCATTAAAACGACCACGTTCAACAGCAATGCGGTTTTCGGTACCTTCCAATTGAGCCTGAAGTTCTAGGAAGTTTTCGTTTGCTTTCAGATTGGGGTAATTTTCTGAAACTACCATTAATCTCCCCAAAGCTGCACCTACCTGTCCCTGAGCTGCCTGATATTGTTGTAGTTTTTCAGGAGTCATGTTTTTTGGATCAATTGTAATTTGAGTTGCTTTGGCACGAGCTTCCATAACACCTTCAAGTGTCGAACTTTCGTGAGTGGCATAACCTTTAACCGTTTGTACCAGATTAGGAATCAAATCAGCACGACGCTGGTATTGGCTTTCTACATTCGCCCACTGACTGTTTACTATTTCTTCGGATGTAACTAATTTATTATAACTGCTTACTCCGTAACCAATTGGTAATAAAATAAATAAAAAAAGAAATGCAGCTACAGAAACTAAAATAATAATGGTGCTCTTTTTCATTTTGTTTGTTTTTTTGTAGCCCCCAAACCCCCGAAGGAGGCTTAAAGACAGGTTTGTGTATAGTTAATTGATCTTTATTGCAAATTTTAAAGTCCCTTTTTGGGGGATTTAGGGGCTTTACCAACCACTGGTAGCTCCTCCGCCACCTGACATTCCTCCGCCAAAATCACCTCCTCCACCGAAATCGCCACCTCCATCTCCACCTCTTCCAAAACCACCTGCACCACTGAAAATGCTTCCAAGTATTGCACCTTCCAAAAATCCTCCACCGTTATTGTTCAAACGCGGTGTATTATGATTATCATTTTCTTCGTAACCACAGAATTTACATATATAGGTAGTTCGTTCTGTTCCTGCACTGATGTAGGTTGGAGCAATAACAGTCCTTTTTTCTTTTAAAATCAAAGCCTTTGTACCACATTTCGGACATTCAGAATAAGCACTTGTTTTATCTAACGTAAAAATAGCTTCGTTAGCACATTTATCGCAAACAAAAACATCATAATCAACGGCATGAAGTTTTTCTTCAAATTGTTGTGCCAGCTTTAAGTGTGCATCCTCCTTCTTTTCAGACAATATGTTCATTTTACCATCACATACATTACAGTCAATGGGCTGTCGCCGAATACGGAAAGCCATCCATTTAGAATACAGATTTGCCGGAATGGTAGTGAGTGGTATGGGCAATAACAACAGTATAAAAATGGGATTTGAAAAGAAAAGAATCAAAACCAATCCGGCAATTGGCACGATTACCGAAACCATCGTAATAATACCATTCTTCTGGCTTTTTATAAATTTATAACGGGCAATATTCGTAGTTAGCCGGGTGTCATTCTTTACTTTCTGAATAGAATTTGCCACCCAAATCCATGTAAATAAAGCTATTAATGCGTATAATACAATCGCAATGGGTAAAACTTCATTCCAGGCAATTCCTTTCTGAGGAGCAACTTCCTGAACAGGTTCTTTACGAATTACACTGCCTATTCGTTGTATACCGGCAAGTATTCCGGCATCGTAATTTCCTGTTTTGAATTCAGGAATCATGGTTTGAATCTGTATTCGTTTGCAAATTGCATCGGGCAGAATTCCTTCGAGTCCGTATCCGGTTTCAAAGGTTACTTTTCGTTGGTCAAGTACAAAAAGAACCAGTAAACCGTTGTCCTTCTTTGTTTTACCAATTCCCCAAAGTTTGAATAATTCAGTGGCGAAAGGTTTGATTTCGTTCTGACCAATCGAACCCAAAACTACCACTGCCACTTCAGCACCCGTTTGTTTTTCTAAAGAATCTAACGTTACATTTATTTGCTGAACAGTTTCAGCTTTTAGAATACCATCGGGATTACTAACAAAACCATTTTCGTAGGCATTCTTAGGTTTTGGAATGCTCTGAAGGGTATATTCTGTTGCGTTACACAAAACAGGCAACAGGAATAAAACAAAAAGAACTATTTTTTTCATTAGACAATAAATTTACAAATTATCAATAAATTCCCTTATCAATAAAAATAATTTTGGACATCTTTCAGCCGGATATCAAATATAAGGAGTGAATGAGGAGGAATTGTCGGCAATTTTGTTGTGGCAGTATCGTAAGCCAAAACACTCGGTACATATAACTTTAAATGTGCATTTTTTGAGAAATTTGGTAAAACATCCTTCCAACCAGTAATTGTACTAGATAACGTAAACTGAGCATTAGTAGATTTGTCAAAAACAGAATCATTTATCAAAGAACCTTTATAATCAACCAATATATAACAATTGCCATTGGCATTCGGTTTAATATCACCGGGAGTACCACCGTAATAAAGTTTATAATAATAAAATGCCCCTGTAATTTTATCAGTGTCTCTTGTCATTGGAGGATTTGATTGTTTGTACACGCTTGAAAGCAATGTATAATTTGTAGAAGCATAATACTTCATGGAATCTTCCAACGAATTATAAAACCGATCATTTGCCAGCTTCCAGTCCATATATATATTTTCCTGACATCCTGAAAATATGAACGAAACAAGAAAGAGTACAAAAAAACTGATAGAAATACGTTTCATATTATTTGAGTATTTAGTTGGTTTTATTTTTATATTGTTGTGAAAATGATTTTGCAGCAAATTTTGGCATGGTGCGGTTTGGTCCCCAGCCTATATAGTTAAATGGATAAGTTCCGGCGGATTTTAAGCCGCCGGGAAACATATCAAAACCTATTCTTTTGGAACTAATCAGCTTAAATCCTTTCATCAGAAGCTTTTCAGCTGTAGGTCGAAGATTTTGCTCCACTGCTTTTCGTCGGTTAGCCAATAAAATATCTGTCAGCGGTATTTTCACGGGGCAAACTTCCACACATTTTCCACAAAGCGTAGAAGCAAAACTCAAATGCGAAAAATCTTTGAATCCACGTAAAAATGGTGTCAGTACCGAACCAATAGGACCACTATAGGTTGTATCGTAGGTATATCCACCTACTGTTTTGTAAACCGGACAGCCATTCAGACATGCGCCACACCGTATACAAGCCAGTGATTCATAAGCATCGTCATCGTCATACACATTCGTACGACCATTATCCAGTAAAATAACCACCATTTTTTCCGGTCCATCCACTTCGGTTGAAGTACGTGGACCAGTGAAAATAGTATTGTATGCCGTAATTTGCTGACCGGTTCCGTGAGCTGCCAATAAAGGATAAAAAAGTCCCAGTTGATTCAGTTCCGGTACAATTTTTTCAATTCCTGCAATTACGATATGAAGCTTGGGGAAAGCAGTCGACATAAGTGCATTTCCTTCATTTTCGGTAACAGAAACTCCACCAATATCGGCAATCAGAAAATTTGCTCCGGTTACGCCAACCTGGGCAACTGTATATTTCTTTCGCAACACCTGACGTACGTATTCCGTCATTTCCTCGGGAGTACTATCAATGGGCGTATTAAATTTATCGTTAAAAAGCTTTGCAATATCACCTTTCGATTTATGCATAGCCGGTGTTACAATGTGGTAAGGGCGTTCGCCAGCCACCTGAACGATAAACTCTCCCAAATCTGTTTCCACTGATTCACAACCCATTCGTTCAGCAGTTTCATTCAACTCGATTTCCTCGGTAGTCATCGATTTACTTTTCACCAGCAATCTGGCTTCATTTTCAACAAGCAATTGCTCGATATATTTTGTAGCTTCTGCGGCATCTTTTGCCCACAAAACCTGAACACCACGAGCTGTTATATTCGACTCAAACTGAAGCAGGTATTTATCCCAATTTTGCAAAACCTCACGTTTAATGGCTGCAGCCTGAGTTTTTGCTGTTTCCACGTTGTTATAACGTGCCATTCCTTTACTCACCGCTGTATCGTAGCGCGAAATATTGAATTTTATCGTATTTCGGTGTTTTACATCGAAAGCGATTGCTTCTGCATCGTGAGTAAATTTATGACTTTGTGACACCTTACAATTTACAATTAAAAGATTTACATTTATGATTGGTTTTCAACTTTGATGTAAAAATAATAATCACATAACCTATTAATTACCAACCAATTATTATTTTTCAAAAACAAAAGTAAAACTACCAATTCGGTATCCATCCACAAAGAAATCAGCTCTATATGTTCCTTTTGGCAATATTTCTCCCACTTTCCAGTAAATAACATCGGTTAATTCTTCACCACTGTATTCAAATTTCTTCATCGAGGAATAGGTAATATTCTTATTTTCAAACCGAAAAGTATTTCCTTTAGTAAGCACATCATCATCAGGTCTTGTAATACGAAGATATAATGTTTTTTCGCCCGGTGTAGAAGTTATGTTTTTTGTAATCGTATAATTAAATTGTAATGTGGCAGTTTGCGAAAACCAACCCGTTTTCTTTCCACTACTGTTAAGTGCAGTCATACGAAAATTAGTTAATTCCAAAATAGAAGCTCTTGTAACTACCTGATTTAGATTTTCTTTTTCTTTCGACAACTCCTTAACAGTTTCTGTTGCAGCTTTAAATTTTCTATGTACTTCCACATTTTCAGTCTTCAACACTTTATTTACTGAATTCAAAGAGTCAATTTGGTTTACATATTGAATCATTACCTGACGCACCGTTGCCAGTTCCTTTCGCAATTCAGCAATTCGTTTAGCATTTGTAGCTTTTGTAACACGCAGTTCTTCAAGCAATTGCTGCACTTTTGATTTCTGATCCTGAAGTAATTTTACCAACGAATCATTCTTGATATTGGTGGTATATCCTTCAAATTCCTGATTCAGATTGGCATATTCTTTCTGAACCTGCTCCTTCTCAAAATTCATCATTTGAGTCATTTGTTCCATTTCAAGTTCTTTATCTTTAGCTTGATGCATAAAATAAAAAGCTGTAAATCCAAGGACAATAACTATTACCGATACCAACGTAATAATAATAAAATTTCTTTTTTTTACCCGATCCATAATTCTAAAAAAATAACTTTAATAAATCCAATCTTTTTAAAGTTTTGACAATACTTTTTCCAGTTTTATTCCTCTGGAACCTTTTATTAAAACCATTTGACTTTCAATCGGATGACTATCAATCCACTCAACTAAATCTTCAACTTTTTTAAAACAATTGTAATTATTTCTTGTTTTCAAGAAATCCTTACCAACCAGTAAAACGGTTGAGAATTCGTTTTGTTGCAATAAATCCACTATAATTTGATGCTCATTGTCACTATATTCACCCAGTTCAAGCATATCGCCCAGTATCAGCGTTTTAGCCGGCACATTCATTTGAGCAAAATTCAGAATAGCAGCCCGCATACTTGTAGGGTTGGCATTGTAGGCATCCACAACCAATTTGTTTCGTTCTGTCACTGTAAATTGCGAACGGTTATTAGTTGGTGTGTATTTTCCCAGACCTGCTGTAATTTGTTCGTCAGTCATTCCAAAAAAATGACCAATAGTAACTGCAGCCAACACGTTCTCAGCATTATACGAGCCTATCAACTTTGTTTTTATACTGAATGTTTCCTTGTTTGTACGACACTCCATCTCCAGAAACGGTGAACATTCGGTTATTTTTCCTTTAACTGAAACATTTTTTGAATCAGCATTGAGACTATATTTCACCGGATTCATCTTTTTAGAAACCAGCGAATTCCGTGCCATTTCTACTAAATGTGAGTTACCAACATTCAAAAATATATTTTTTCCGAATTGCTGAATGTAGTCATAAAGTTCAGCCTTGGTTTTCATCACACCTTCGAACGACCCAAAGCCCTCTAAATGAGCCTTCCCAACATTAGTAATAATACCATAATCAGGACAGGTAATTTCAGCCAGTTCCTTTATATCTCCCTGATGATTTGCACCCATTTCTATTACAGCCAGTTCATGTTCAGGTTTCAATTGCAACAACGTAAGCGGTACTCCTATATGATTATTCAGATTTCCCTGAGTAAAAAGAATATTAAATTTCTCACTCAGTACCGAAGCAATCAGTTCTTTGGTGGTGGTTTTACCATTTGTTCCGGTAATACCAATAATCGTTGTTCCGAGCTGCCTACGGTGATATTCTGCCAATTGCTGAAGGCTTTTCAGAACATTATCAACCAAAATAAAGCGTTCATCAATGGCATATTCAGCTTCATCCACTACAGCATAAGCACATCCTTTTTGCAAAGCAGAAAGTGCAAAAGCATTCGCATTGAAGTTATCTCCTTTCAATGCGAAAAAGATTGAACCTGCTGGACAGTTACGGCTATCAGTACAAATAAGTAGATATTTCAGGAAAATGGAATAAAGATGCATTGAGTGTATAACAGCAGAGTTTTATAGCGTTACAGAAAGTGAAACATACCAACCTTTCTGATACATATTTCCGGTAGTTAACCTGTTAATGTTCAATAATCCGAAATCGTATCCTCCTTTAACTTGATATCGTTTCCACTGAACGCCTAAACCAAAACCAAGTTGTAAATCCAACCTGTTAAGGTCTGATGTGTAACTAAGGCTGTTAAATAAAGTCGAGATACCTGCTACAGTTGAGAATGTTGATTTCTTTTGCGAAATACCAATATTTAAGGTAGGCCCCGCAAAACCGCTGAATTTCAATTCGTTAGAAACAGGATAATTATAAACTATATGAAGTGGTATATTGATAAAATGTCCACTTGTAGAATAAAATGTATAGGTTGAACCGGGATAAACCTGAAGTTTATCCGAATAAACAAAGTTATAAAGTACACCTGACAATAAACTTAAATTATTTATAATTGGACATTCAGTTGTAAGACCAACTTTAATCCCGTTAAAATAAGTTGTACTAAAGTTAGTTCCGTATTGAGACGGATTATTGTAGCCTACTTCAAATCTGTTAGTCAGTCTCTTAAATACCAGAGAATCAAGTGAGATTTGAGCTTTCTTTTTCTGAATAACTTTTTTGCTTTGTGCATTCAACGAAAAAGCCGTTGATAATATCAAGATAATCAGCGAGATGCTTAATATACGTTTCATAATCATTTTAATTAAATCAATTGATAAAAATTAGAACGCAAAGATAGATTATTTTATGCATTAAATGTAATTCTAAGCTTGTGTAAGTGTACTCATTATCTGTTTTTAACGTATATGATTTCAAATCTTAATTTGTATTCAGTAAAAGACGTTTAACAACACTTGTTGATAAACGTCTTTTGGTGAACAATCGTGGAAGTTGTAGTCCTCTACTTCATGGTTGAATATCAATAAATTATACGTACAAAATCTTTATATCCGCAAATTTTATATCCCGAAAATTGAACTTAAAAAGTACCAAATTATATGTATCAAAGATAAAAGCCAAATATAGTGGTGTAGATGTATTTAAAAGAAAGAATGTCTGATTTATCAGACATTCTTTCTACCTTAAAAAACTAATTAATCCGATATTTTTTATGTAAGGTTTTTAAACGGATCATTACTAAAATACTCAGGAGCTTGTAAATGTGCTTCTCCCGGTGCTTTGGGTGGAGTTGATTCGAGTTGTAAAGCTATTTCGTTGTCTAATTCAATACGCTCAATCTGAGGTACGAAGTATTGTTTTTTTGTTGTGTTCATAATATTTGTATTAGTGGTTTTTTGATTTTTAATCTCATTTCTCGCCAACTCCAAGATTGGAGAAGGCGGTTGAAGAGAGTACAAACAATTCACAGTTAAGGCTTTATTTTAAAATCAATCAATAATTACTTTTTTGGTTACTGATTTTCCGGCATTGCTAACTGAAACCATATATACTCCGGTTGCAAGTTGAGTATTTAGGGCTTTGGTAGATTCTGTCAGGCGTTGTGATGCAATCTTCTGACCTACTGCATTGTAAACCGATACAATAGTTTCATTGCTTGAATTTCCATTCACAACCAGCTGTCCGTTACGGATTGAGATCCAAACATTAGCACTTGAGTTCTGGTTGAATCCGGTTGCAACAGAAGGTGCTTTGAATAGCAGCGTAAAGCGGCTTTCATTGTTATTTGTTATTTCTGAATTGAAATTGTAATCTGCAAATGTCAAATCCTGTTCTACATTCAACACATTATCCCGAAGAACAATTTGACTACCTGACACAAAGTTTGTAAACTGCGAAGCTTTGATTGTAAAGTTTCCTGCCTGTCCTGTAGTGAATCCTAATGCAAGTTGTGACACATTATTCACACCATTGATTACAACCTGTTCGTTTCCTGCAAGGGTATAAATCTCAGGAATGGAAGCAATATAATTTGGCATTTTAGGTGAATCATAATTATCAAAGCTATTTGATGCATCGGTATTGAAATAAACCAAAGCCTGATCGCTGTTTAAACCATTCGATACTTCTAAACGTAATACCGATTGCGTGCTTTCTGTACTTAATTTAGATTTGAATCCATTTGACCCATTATCGGCATGTGAACGTTGACTGTTAGCTACTGCAAGTGTTCCAGAAGTCTGATTTTTATCAACACGAACCCAAAATGCCTGCATTGGAGGAATCAGGTTGGTAACTGCTTTTGCGCCTAGTGAAGTTCCTAATTTACCTGTTGCATTATAGGTATCAAACACCCAGGTTGTAGCACCAAGTACTGGAGCTGTTTTAGTACGATACCACAAGGTAGTCGACAAATTGGTTTTTGTTACATTATCCCAGTCCAAATAACTTGGATATGGATTACCAACCAGATTAAATCCTTCTTTAGTTTGACCAGCTGTACGGGTAACATCAATTGATTTATCACCGGTATTCAATAAACCTGTAAATGTTACAACTCCTGTAGAAGCCATATTAGCTACATAGCCCCTCATTACCTGTAAAGTACTGTCATTTCGGGTAGAATAAGCCCATGGGTTAGTGCTACCTTTAGATTCATCATACCAGAACAAATGGTTTGATCCTCCCTCAGGATTAAATATGGCTGTTGTACCATTGCTTATTGGTGAAGAAATATACCAGTTACGACCTGAAGTCAGGTATTGCTCTACGTTTGTAGAAGCTGCAGAAATTGTTCCACCATTATCAACAAAGGTTGCTGTTCCTGTTGCATCACTCTGAAGAGTCAAAGCACCTGTAACGGTCAGTGTTTTTCCTGTAGACAAGGTTAGTTTTGCACCGGGAGCAACAGTCATTGTTTTCACGCTTGCATCGGCATCCACCGTAAGTTCACCTGCAGAAACCGTTACATCAGTTGCTGAAGTAGGTGAATAGCTTGACAGATTAGCATCAGCTGATACGGTTATCGAAGCTGACACCGGAGTAGCTGAATTAGATGCTGAACTTGCTGAACTGCCTCCCACACTGTTACGGGCTGTAACGGTAAAGGTGTAAGCTGTTCCGTTTGTTAGACCTGTTACTACTATCGGACTTGCTGAACCTGTTACCGGTGTTCCTGCAGAAGCACCAATGTATGGTGTTACCGCATAATCGATTATGGTTGAACCACCATCGTTTGAAGGTGCTGTGAAAGCAACAGAAACTTGTGTATTACCTGCTGTGGCAGTTCCTATTGTAGGAGCATCGGGAACGGTAGCATTAATGCTGAATGTACCTGCTGAAGCAGCTGTCAGACTTGCATAATTTGTTCCATCAGTTGGTGCAAAGTCGGCCGTTACGGCATAAGTTCCAACAGCAGTTGGTGCAGTAGAAGAACCATCGTATTTTACATTACTTGCTGAACCGGATACTGAACCATTTACAGTAGCAGCCTGAGCTGAACCATTATAATTTACCGAAGAAGATGCCAACGATAAAGTTGGAGTAGCCTGAGTTATAGTAACTGTTCCTGCAATAGGAGAAAAACTATAGTTAGTTGCAGTTAAGCTTGTTACTATTGGAGTTATAGTTACACTTGCAGTTCCTGCAGCTGTGGTATTGGTATAAGTAGTACTATAAGTTGCTGAACCACCAATAACTCCTGCACCTTCACCGTTTACAAATCCGGTAGGAGTACTTGAACCTGCAGTGGTAACAACAGATGCTGCTGTACCATAGGCAATTGATTGATTTCCTGCTGTAATAGTTATTGTAGCAGGATTTACTGTTAGGGTTTGGTTAGCATCAGTTGCTGCATTATATTTGCCACTTCCGGCTTGTGATGCAGTAAAGGTTGTTGTACCAGCACCAACAATATGGATCTTACCTGAAACAATGGTTGCTACTGAAGAATTTGAGATATTACCGTAAGTTACTGTCAATCCTGAACTTGCTGTTGCAGGACTGTAATCAGCATCACCATAGGTTTTTGAACCTGTGGCAGCTAAGGTGATTGTTTGGTCTACCTTATTTACAGTTACATTTTTTGATACAGAATTTGAAGCCGCATAGAAGCTGTTTGAAGCCTGTGAAGCAGTGATATGGGCTGTACCTGAACTAACAATAGTCATAGTTGAACCACTTATGGTTACACAGCCATTATCTGAAGTGTAGGTTATAGCCGCTGCAGCAGGTGTAGATGAGGGAGTAAACGTGGAACTTGCTGCGGTAAGTGAAACCGGACTGTCGGTAGCATTAAGATTCAAATCTGATTGTGACCACGAAACAACAGGAGCAGTTGTTCCTTCAAACGCTCCCAAATCGGCAGTAGTATTTACAAAGCGAGTATTACCTGTAATATCCGTTGTTATACCAATGTCGTTTAGATAAGGATTTAGTTTAAATAGTTTAAATATAGTTCATTGATATTTTTGTAGTTCAGATTATAATGTTTATCTTTATAGGGTATATAGGGGGTAACTCT
>JBAXMR010000112.1:0-16462 GCA_037134195.1 Paludibacter sp.
ATGATATATACAAATTTTTAAAACAATTTTTGACTATAAAAACAAACTCTAATTAAATTCTCCTTTTAATCAGAAAGGACAAAGACGCAATTAATAACTTTTTCACTACCTTTGTGCCCGAATTCTGATAAGTTGAAATACAAAGATATAAAATCTTCGGAAATCTGATAAATTCAACGTATTCTGATAGAATTATTAATCACATAATAAATACAACTATGCAAACGATTGACCAATTTAATTTTGCAGGAAAAAGAGCTTTTGTTCGCGTTGACTTCAACGTACCATTGGACGAAAATTCTCAAATTACCGATGATACCCGTATTCGTGCGGCACTTCCTACATTGAAAAAGATTCTGGCTGATGGAGGAAGTGTTATTATTGCTTCGCACATGGGTCGTCCTAAGAAAAATCCGGATAGTAAATATTCGTTGAAAGCCATTTTGCCTCACGTTTCCGAAGTGTTGGGCGTTGATGTAAAATTTGCTCCGGACTGTGCTCAGGCAGGCGATTTGGCTGCTGCGCTGAAACCGGGCGAAGCGTTGATGCTTGAAAATCTCCGTTTCTACGAAGAAGAAGAAGGCAAACCACGCGGCGAATTTGCAACCGACGATGAAAAAGCTGCTGCCAAAAAAGTAACTAAAGATAATCAGAAGAAATTTACGGCTACACTGGCTTCGTATGCCGATTGTTATGTAAACGATGCCTTCGGAACTGCTCACCGTGCTCATGCTTCTACTGCATTGATTGCTAAATACTTTGACGAAAACAACAAGATGTTCGGTTACCTGATGGAAAAAGAAGTGATTGCCGTTCAAAAAGTTATGACAGATACTGCACGTCCGTTCACCGCTATTATGGGTGGCTCGAAAGTTTCTTCGAAAATCGATATAATCGAAAATCTTCTTACAAAAGTTGATAACCTGATTATTGCCGGCGGAATGACTTATACTTTTACAAAAGCTTTGGGTGGTAAAATCGGTATTTCTATTTGCGAAGATGATAAACTGGATTTAGCACTTGAATTATTGGAAAAAGCGAAAGCAAACAAGGTAAATATCGTGTTGGCTGTTGATGCTAAAATTGCTGATTCATTTAGTAACGATGCTAAGACTGCTTTTGTTCCGGTTGGTGAAATACCTGATGGCTGGGAAGGGCTTGACATTGGTCCGGAAACAGAGAAAATCTTTGCTGATGTTATCAAAGCTTCAAAAACCATTCTTTGGAATGGTCCTACAGGTGTATTTGAATTTGAAAACTTTACTAGTGGTTCTCGTGCAGTTGGAAATGCGATTGTAGAAGCAACCAAAAACGGAGCTTTCTCACTGGTAGGTGGTGGTGACTCAGTTGCCTGTGTAAACAAATTCGGAATTGCCGATAAAGTGTCGTATGTTTCAACCGGTGGTGGTGCATTACTCGAGGCTATTGAAGGTCGTGTATTGCCTGGCATAGAAGCTATCCGCGGGTACTAAGAGAGTATTTTTAAAATCGCATAAAAAAAGCTGTATCAGACCGATACAGCTTTTTTATTGGGATAAATTTCCTGATCAAAACAACTTCCAACCCAGTGAAATTACAAAAGTGTTGGCTGGTATGCTGCTAAGCGAAGAGGGAGTTAATGTTGATAATGGATTCTTGTACATGTCTGCAATTAGGTTGTAGCGGAAATCCAGTGCGAACATCAAAACATCAACTCCTAAACCAGCCTCAAAACCTAAGTTAGCTTTTTGAACCTCATTTAATAATTGATTTTTATCAATGGTAGCTCCTGAAGTAAGGTTTTCATATGACAGTTTTGAACCTGCATCGAACCTCAACATAGGTCCGGCAAATGCGCGTAAATTAACAATTTTCAAATCCAGTAATTTAGCTCCCACCAGAATTGGAACATCAACGGTACTGAAATTTGCAAACCGGTCAACAGTAATACTTTTTCCACCACTTAATAGATCGGGAATTCCAAGTGTAAAGTTTTTTTTCTGGATAGAATACAATACTTCAGGTTGCAGGTAAATCATTTTTCCTAAAGGGATGCGCGCAAAAACACCTGCATGGAAATCATTCCACAGTTCGTTACTTACATTGGTCGAATTGTATGTACCATTAGCCACATCGCCGATATTACTTAAGCTAAGTGACGAATTATAACCTGCCATAACACCTAAATGAAACTGTGCCTGACTGCTAAATGATAAACTGAGCAGAAGTACTGCTGTAAATACTAATTTTTTCATTTTTTTTCTATTTTAAATTATTGAATAAAATCGGAATCCAACTATAACGCGACAAAGATAATTAATATGATGAAATTTTGTACTAAAAACAAAAAAAAACAAACTAATGAACTGAAATTAATCTTCAGACGTTAAATTCATGTATCTTTGCGACAGAATTCATCTATTTTTGTTGTCAAAAACCGAACCAAAATATACATAAGCAATATGAAACGAGCCATTTTCCCCGGAACTTTTGATCCGTTTACCATTGGTCATTACAGCATTGTGCTACGCGGCCTTGCTTTTTTTGATGAAATTGTAATTGGTATCGGGTTAAATCAATCCAAAAAAACTCTTTTTTCGGTAGAGAAACGATTGGAAATCATTGAACAGGCTTTTAAAAATGAATCACGTGTGAAAATTGCATCCTATAACAGCCTGACTGTTGACTTTGCAAAATCGGTGGATGCGGATTATATTTTACGCGGACTTCGTTCGGTAGGCGATTTTGAATATGAACGTACTGTAGCTGATGCCAACCGTAAATTGACGGGTATTGAAACTGTAATTTTGTTTACGGAAGCAGAATACTCTTATATTTCCTCTACCGTTGCCCGCGACCTGATTTCTTATGGAAAGGACATAACTTCCTTTTTACCGCCTAATGTGAAAATTTAATTCAATTACCAATTTTTAATTTTTAAATATTACATGAGTAAGAAAACAATATTTTCAACAATAATTCTCTTATCTTCCTTGCTATCAGTTTCAGGGGCTTCTAAACCTGAACAGCGCACATTCCGAATCAGCAAAAATATGACTATTTTCAATTCAGTATTGCGTGAACTGGATTTATTCTACGTGGATACACTGAATTACGATAAAATGGTAAAAACGAGTATTGACAATATGCTAGAAAAACTTGATCCATACACTGTTTACCTGCCCGAAGAAGATACTGATGACCTTACTTTTATGACAACGGGCGAATATGCCGGAATAGGTGCTATGATTATGAAAAGTGGGAGCGATGTGTGCGTTTCAGAACCTTATGAAGGTATGCCTGCTCAGCGAAATGGAATACGTGCCGGTGATGTATTGCAAGAAATAGATGGGAAAAAGCTAACGGGAATGACGGTGAATGAGGTAAGTTTGATGCTGAAAGGCACACCCGGAACTCAAATTAAAATTAAACTGAAGCGTCCTGGAGAAAAGAGTATTATTGAAAAATCGTTCATCCGCGAGAAAATCCAAATAAATCCGGTGAAGTATTATGCCGTTGTTTCCGACAAAGTTGGCTACGTTATGCTGAGCGAATTTACCGATCGTGCAGCTATCGAACTGAAAGCAGCAGTAAACGAGATGGTTCACAAAAATCTGATTGAATCGTTGGTACTGGATATTCGTAATAACGGAGGAGGATTGATTGACGAAGCCATTAAAATAGTGGGTTATTTTGTACCCAAAGGTACAGAAGTTGTAACCACCAAAGGAAAAAATAAGGAGGCTGATCGAACTTATAAAACGCCCACTGAACCTATTTTCCCGCAAATGAAACTGCTTGTTTTGGTCAATCGTTCATCAGCTTCAGCTTCCGAAATAGTGGCAGGCTCTATTCAGGATTTAGACAGAGGTATTATTATTGGTGAACGCACTTTTGGCAAAGGATTGGTTCAGAATATACGCCCCATTGGTTTTGGTGGAAATCTGAAAGTGACCACCGCCAAGTATTATATTCCAAGCGGACGATGCATTCAGGCCATCGATTATAGTCACCGCAACGATGATGGTAGCGTGGGACATATCCCCGATAGTCTTACTTCCGAATTTAAAACCCACAGTGGTCGTAAGGTGCGCGATGGTGGTGGCATTATTCCCGATACATTAACTAAAGACGATCGTAAACTGAATATAGCCTATTATATTTTTGCCCAGAATCTGTATTTTGAATTTGTGACACAATATGGGCTGAAACACACTGCTATAAGCTCACCTGTTGATTTTAAACTTTCCGACGAAGATTACAAAGAATTTACCGATTATCTGATTGCAAAGAAATTTACCTACAGCACACAGACAGAAAAATACTACAAAGAGTTGCTGGAAATAGCTCAATATGACGGATTAGACCTACGTGCAAAAGAGGAATTTGCAGCTTTGAAAGCGAAGCTGATGCCTGAAGTTTCTAAAAGTCTGGAAGAAAACAAGGCTGATATTGCAGAACTACTTAGCCTTGAAATAATTAAGCACTATTATTACCAAAAAGGTCAAATTAAGTACTCCCTCCGAACTGATAAGGATTTGAAGGTTGCGTTGGATTTACTGAAACCGCAAGGAAAATATAATCAGGTACTTGGCGAAAAAAAGTAATCGGCAAAAAGTAGATAGAAAGTAGTTTTAAGTTTGTAGAGAAATAGTTTGTAGTAAGTGGTTTGTAGCTTTTAGTGCCTACTTTTTAGTGCTATTTGTCTACTGTAATATAACTGTTTACTGCCACTGCATACTGTCAACTAACCTTCAACACTTTTCCACACCCTGCATATTACACTTCCTGTGGCTGACTGTCGAAACCCACCATGCCAAATTCCCCATCTATGCTCAGTACCACGCTTACTTAGTCAGTTAGCAGAGTGACCTGTTTTTCCTATAGTTATGTTGTGATTGTTTGCTCTTCCAGAATGGTATTAGCCGAAAACCACGGACTGTTCTTAACCACCGAAACGCCATGTAATACCAACAGTACATATAAAATGACTTTGGGTCATTTTATATGTACTGTTGTTGATGCCGATTGAAAATTCCGGATGCGGAAGGGATACAAACAAATAGGACAATAAGACGAAGTTGAAATTGAGCTATATTGTTTGTGCAATCGGTATAAAAGACTTCGCCTGAATATACGATAGAAAAATGGGAATTCTTTCCCTTTAAATTCTTTTAGATTTTGATAGTCAGTGAGTTGAAATTGTTGCCAATTCTATGGAATACTTTGTTTTTTATCCACATTTCACTTTTATAGAATTTTGGCTTGTTTGGGTGCAATACCTAAATGGATTTTCAATTTTGAATTGAAATGATTAAAATTAATCGAAATACACACTATACAAAGCTAGTAATGCAAATAATAAAGCAAAAACAGAAATGACTATGGAAATCCACCAATAACGTTGAGCAAAATCTTTTGCTTCCTCTGTTTTCTGTTTTTTATCCAGTACTTTTTTCTTATAATCGTACCAACCTTTGTATTTTTCGAATACCTCAAACCCTTTGGTGTCGAGTGTCATGTCATATTCGCCACCCCAAAGCAAATTTATATGCTTAATCAGATTAAGATCTGTCATGTAATCAACGTACTTTTTGTCCGTCTTTATTATCATGCTTTTATTTCCGGAAATATGTTTCTTCGAATTAAAATATAATTCCTTCAGAATCTTATCTACATTTTGATTGAATTCTCTATCGTAATCCTTAATCATATTTTTTGAAATAATATTATATTAAGTGCAAAACTACATAATTAATTTAATGCATGCAAAATTTAGTACCAAATGTTTGAATTCTACGATGTTGAAGTGTAGAATTTTAAAAAAACATCAGAATTGGAAACTTTTATGGTTTTCTTTTAAAAATACTTTAGCAAACAATTGTAACTTACTCCTTTCTATGGTTATTCTTAGCGATATCTTGTAATACTTCATACACAATCGGACAGGTATAAGCATTCTTAATAGATAGGTTATAAATCTGATAGAAGCGTTTTCGGTCGGTGTGAGGATATTCCCGACATGCTTTCGGGCGATTTTCGTAAATACTGCAATAATTATCCGCTCCCAAAAACGGACAGGGCATAGTCTGAAAAACCGTGTCGCCATCTTCGTCAAACCGTAGATATTTTGAAATAATATCGGCTGCTTTCATTCGTAATGCTTTAGCCATTCTCTCCACATCTTTGTCGGTTATCCGTGGTCCCAATGAACGACAGCAATTGGCACATAGCAGACAATCAGTCCGTTCCGAAATTTTATCGTGTAACGCATGAATCTGCAAGTCCATTCCCTCCAGTTTTTTTCTATTTTTAGACAAAAAGCGTCTCCAATCAGGTTCGGATTTAGCAGCCAAAACCGGTAACAATTTATAATCAGTTTGTTTATTCACAGGCTTTTTGCTCTTGATTTTTAGAATACAAATGTATTCATTAATCGACTATGAAACAAAAAATTTGATGGTTTTAGCGATTTTATTTGTATCTTTGCAGCCGTTTTATTCACAAACACACTAAAATCTATGAGTCTATTAAGTGATGTGTTGGGAAAGTTTGATGCACCCCAGCAAGTAAAAGCAATGGGTGTTTATCCTTACTTTCGCCCAATCGAATCCGATCAGGATACAGTTGTTACAATTAACGGCAAACGAGTTTTAATGTTTGGTTCAAACAGTTATCTGGGACTTACCAATCACCCTCGTTTAAAGGAAGCAGCTATTAAAGCTATTGAAAAATACGGAACCGGTTGTGCCGGATCACGTTTTTTAAACGGTACGCTGGATATTCACATAGAGCTGGAAGAACGTTTGGCTAAGCTTGTTCACAAAGAAGCTGCATTGGTTTATGCAACAGGTTTTATGGTCAATTCGGGAGTTGTTCCATGCGTTACCGGTCGCGAAGATTATCTTATTTTCGACGAACTGGATCATGCATCAATCATTGAAGGTAAACGTCTGGCTTTTTCCAAACAATTAAAGTATCGTCACAATGATATGGATTCGTTGGAAAAACTACTTCAAAAATGCGAGCCTGACAAAGTAAAACTTATCGTTGTGGATGGAGTTTTCAGTATGGAAGGCGATGTGGTTAAACTTCCGGAAATAGTAGAACTTTCAAAAAAATATAATGCTTCTATTTATGTTGACGAAGCTCACTCTTTAGGCGTTTTCGGAAAAACAGGAGCAGGAGTTTGCGAACATTTTGATGTCTCAAACGATGTGGATTTAATCATGGGAACATTCAGCAAGTCACTTGGTACTATTGGTGGTTTTGTTGCTGCTGACGAAAATATCATTAATTACCTGAAACACAACTCCCGCACTTTAATTTTCAGTGCTTCGATTACTCCGGCTTCTACAGGTTGTGTATTAGCAGCATTGGATGTTATGGCAGAAGAGCCATGGAGAAAAGATCAGTTGTGGGCTAATACCAATCGTGCAAAAGAAGGTTTTCTTAAAGCCGGATTTGAAATTGGTCATACACAAACACCAATTATACCTCTTTACGTTCGTGATAACACTAAAACTTTCCAAATCACCAAAATGTTGATGGATGACGGTGTATTTATAAACCCGGTTGTTTCGCCGGCAGTACCTTCTGAAGATTCGCTGATTCGTTACTCGTTGATGGCAACACACACATTCGACCAGATTGACGAATCCATTGAAAAAATATCACGTGATGCCCGCAAATTGGGAATTATAAAATAAATAGTAGCCCCTAAATCCCCCAAGAGGGACTTAAATCACAAATTAAAAATGAATAGAACAAATCTGTAAATCAGATAAGTTCTATTCTTGTTTATGATATATACGGTTTTAATCAGATTTTCAAGTATTAAATAAAAATAAAAATATCTTCAAGTCCCCCTTGGGGGATTTAGGGGCCTTCTTTAATTATGATTACAGTTTCGAATTTAGCCATTCAATTTGGCAAACGTGTTTTATTCTCCGATGTAAACCTGAAATTCACAGCAGGTAATTGCTATGGTGTTATTGGCGCCAATGGTGCCGGAAAATCCACACTTATCCGTATGCTTAGCGGTGATTTAGACCCAACCCGCGGGACAATCCAGTTTGGTCATGGTGAACGTCTGTCGGTTTTAAAACAAGATCACTTTGAATTTGATGCGTTTACTGTTCTCGACACGGTAATGATGGGACACACAGTGTTGTGGAAAGTGAAGGAAGAAAAAGATGCTATTTATTTGAAAGAAGATTTTTCGGATGCCGATGGACTGCGTGCTTCTGAACTGGAAGATAAATTTGCAGAAATGAACGGCTGGAATGCTGATAGTGAAGCTGCATCGTTATTGAGCGGACTTGGCATTAAAGAGGATTTGCATTACCAGTTAATGAGCGAATTGAGCGGGATGGAAAAAGTGCGTGTACTGTTGGCTCGTGCACTTTTTGGAAAACCGGACAATTTATTACTCGATGAGCCTACCAATGACCTAGACGTTGACACAGTAATGTGGCTTGAAAACTACCTGGCAAATTACGAAAATACCGTATTGGTTGTTTCGCATGACCGTCACTTCCTTGATGCTGTCAGCACACACACCGTGGATATTGACTTTGGAAAAGTACAGGCATTTGCCGGTAATTACAGTTTCTGGTACGAATCGAGCCAGCTGGCACTACGTCAACAACAAAATCAGAATAAAAAAGCTGAAGAGAAAAAGAAAGAACTGGAAGAATTTATTCGCCGGTTTAGTGCCAATGTGGCTAAATCAAAACAAGCGACCAGCCGCAAAAAAATGCTCGAAAAACTTAATATTGATGAAATTCAGGCTTCAACACGTAAATATCCCGGAATCATTTTTACTCCGGATCGCGAACCCGGAAATATGGTACTCGAAATTGCCGGACTTGGTAAAACGCTTGAAGATGGAACTGTACTGTTCAAAGACGTGAATTTCAATGTAGAGAAAAATGACAAAATCGTTTTCCTTTCACGCGATCCACGTGCTATGACTGCATTTTTTGAAATTATAAACGACCATGACAAAGCTCACGAAGGAACATATAATTGGGGAATCACTATTACTCATGCCTATTTACCGCTCGATAATTCGGAGTTTTTTAATACCGATTTGAATCTGGTAGACTGGCTTGGTCAGTATTCGGATGATACGCTGGAATCATTTATTCGCGGTTATCTAGGAAAAATGCTTTTTGCAGGAGAAGAAATTTATAAAAAGGCTAGTGTTCTTTCAGGTGGTGAAAAAATGCGTTGTATGATTGCCCGCATGATGCTTCGAAATGCCAACGTAATGGTACTTGATTCTCCGGCCAATCATCTTGATTTGGAATCTATTCAGGCGTTTAACAACACACTGGTGAATTTCAAAGGCAATGTATTAATGGCTTCACATGACAGGGAATTTATTCAAACCGTTTGTAACCGCATTATCGAACTTACTCCACGCGGAATTATCGACAAACAAATGGATTATGATGATTACGTTACATCCGAAGAAATTAAAACCCTACGTGAACGTTTGTATAAATAAAACACCGTTTAAAACCCTGATTTATCAGAATTTCTATATCTTTGCTCCACATCTTAAAATTATATGATATGGAAGAAGAAAAGAAATGTGATTGTAAAAGTAAAAACCAAAATCATCAGGCTACTGCCTCGGGTGGAGCGGTTTATGGATTGGGGTTAATTGGTGCAGCTGTTTTTTTCATTTCACATGCTACCACATTTTGGTTGGGAGTTATAGGCTTAGGCAAAGCCATTGTTTGGCCGGCATTATTGGTTTATCATGTATTTAAACTGTTGTACAGCTAACCAGACTAACTAATTTTCAAAAAATGCTTTTCTCAGAGTTGAGAAAAGCATTTTTGTTTTATATAATTATCGTTTTCTTTCAAGTTCTATTGTTACACGGTCTACTTTTCCACCAAGCGGCGGATTTAGTTTTGACAGCTTCACTCTTACTTCCTTAATTTGCGGAAATTCAGTATAAACACTATCTAAAATCCGTTGTCCTACGTGTTCAATGAGTTTCGATGGAATCTCCATCTCACGTTTCACCACATCATAAACTAACTGGTAATTGAGCGTATGTTCCAGATTATCAGTTTGCCCGGCAAGATCAGTATTTAACTCAAGGCTTAAACTCACAATAAAGGTATTGCCCAGTGTTTTTTCGTGTTCCAAACACCCATGGAAGGCATGAAACTCCATATTTTCAAGAATGATAAAAGAGCCCCCGACCCCTGAAGGGGAGTTTGGATTAGATTTATTTTTTATATCCATGTTTTACTGTTTTGATTTGAAATATTACTATAAGGTGGTTGTAACTCAGTTTCCCTTTAGGGGTTAGGGGCAAGTCCTTCTATAAACCTCACCAATGCATCAGCCGGATCTTCTTCTTTCATAAAATTCTCTCCCATTAAGAAACCTTTGTACCCCACTTTGCGGAGTTCTCTTACTGTTTCGGTTTTCGAGATTCCGCTTTCGCTTACTTTTACAAACCGGTCGGGAATCAGTTCTGCCAGATCAAACGAAGTCTGTATGCTTTGTTCGAAAGTTTTCAGATTACGGTTATTTACGCCGAGCATATCAACAAAATCGTTAGCATGACCAAGCTCTTCGGCATTATGTACTTCGAGTAATACTTCCAAGCCCAGTTCATGTGCTTTGCGAGCAAGTCCCAATGTTTGTTCCACAGTCAATGCAGCAGCAATAAGCAACACTACATCGGCACCCATGGCTTTTGCTTCGTAAAGTTGGTATTCGTCAATCACAAAGTCTTTGCGCAACACCGGACAAGTGATAAACTGACGGGCAGCCATCAAATCCATGGGGGTACCGCCAAAATACTCCAAATCCGTCAGAATAGAAATACCCGAAGCACCGGCAGCACTATAACCTGAAGTTACATCCACTACGTCTGCATCCTCATGAATCCAACCCAGCGAAGGCGATTTGCGTTTAAATTCCGAAATGATTCCCGACTCCGAGTTCAGCAAACTTTGCTTCATCGACAAGCATTTACGTGAGAAAGCCGGAGCTTTTTCAAGGGCTGAAATGGGAGTTGAAAGCTTGCGGGAAGCGACTTCAACTTTTTTGCTCTCTATTATTTTATCTAATATTGTTGACATTGTTGATATGAATTACATTGATATGAACTTTGTTGATATGACTCCCTTCGGTCGTGATATTGATTCATTATTATGAAATAATATCAGCGAAGCTACTATCACGAAGTCATATCGGCGAAGCCAAATAACTATTTATATATCTCCACAAACTTCTCAAACGCCTTCTTAGCACTTCCGCTTTCGAGCGATTCAGCAGCTTCGGCTTTGCATTGTTCGAGCGGTTTGTATGAACTACGTGTCTGAATGGCAAAAGCAGAGTTGATAATCACAGCATTCTTCTGCGCTTCGGTAGCTTTGTTGTCCAACACATTCATAAATATATGAGCTGCTTCATCAACCGTATTTCCACCCCAAAGTTCTTCCTGTTTGAGTCTTCTGAAGCCCAGTTGTTCGGGTGTATAGACAAATTCGCCCTGATTATTGGACACTTTGCAGGTATCAGTCAACGAAATTTCATCGTAACCATCCAACGAGTGAACAATGCAATATTGAACGCCAAGGTTTTGATAAATATAATTGTAAAGGCGCATCATTTTCAGGTTATATACTCCCAAACACTGATATTGCGGTTTCACAGGACTGATGAGTGGTCCAAGTACGTTGAAGAATGTTCGAACACCTAATCCTTTACGCACCGGAGCCACGTTTTTCATTGCCGGATTGCAAAGTGGTGCATGCAAATAGGCAAATCCTGCATCCTCCATCGAATGTTTAATTACATCAATGTCGGTAGTAAATTTTGCTCCGTAATACTCTAATACATTCGACGAACCACTAACAGAAGTTGCGCCGTAATTACCATGTTTAGCCACTTTGTAACCGGCACCTGCCACCGCGAAACAGCTGCAAGTGGAGATATTGAAGGTGTTTTTACCATCACCGCCTGTGCCGACAATGTCGAGCGCATCAAATTCCGATAAATCTATCGGAATAGCCAAATCTAACAACGCATTGCGAAAGCCAATTACCTCATCGAGTTCGATACTACGCATCAGATACACCGAAATAAAAGCAGCAATCTGTGCGTCATTGTATTTTCCGGCTGCAATATTGGTCATCACCTCAGCGGCCTCCTCGCGTGTTAGCGATTGGTGATTGAATAATTGATTAAGAATTTGTTTCATATTCGAAAAATGATATATCTTTGCGTATTAATACAATTCAAAATTATGAAAATCCTTTTAGAAATACCAGACAACAGAGCCGTATCATTGATGGATGTTTTGCGAAGTATTTCGTATGTAAAAGCAAAAACCCTAACTGAGTCTAAAGCCCGTTTGTTATCTGAAATAAAAGATGCCGTTGATGAAATTAACTTAATTAAAGCAGGTAAAAAAACAGCCCGAAACGCAGAGGAATTCCTGAATGAGCTATAGTGTAAAACAATTATTGTTTTCGAGAAGCAAGCTAAAAGGCTAGTCAAAAAATATCCTTCCTTGAAAACCGAACTCGTTTCTTTGATTGCTACGCTCAAAGATAATCCCTCTCATGGAATAGCACTTGGTAAGGATTGTTTTAAAATCCGAATATCAATTGCTTCGAAAGGAAAAGGAAAATCAGGAGGAGCCAGAATTATTACTCACTTTATTGTAACCGACTCTACGGTATACCTACTTTCTATTTACGATAAATCGGAAAAGGAAAATCTGACCGATAAAGAGTTAAAAGAATTATTGTTGTTTATCTGCGACTAACTTTCAAGCCAATTCTTCAACATTTGCTCCCCGTCGGGAGTCAAAACCGATTCAGGGTGAAACTGAACGCCACGCACATCATAGGTTTTGTGTGCCAATGCCATAATCATTCCTTCTTCGTCAACAGCCGTAATTGTCAGACACTCGGGCAAAGTCGATTTTTCGGCAGCCCATGAATGGTAACGTCCCACTTCCAGTTGTTTTGCTAATCCGTTGAACAACACGTCTTCTTCCAACACATTCACCATTGAGCTTACGCCGTGATGCACATCGGTAAGGTTTATCAATGTTCCGCCAAAAGCTTCCGCAATTGCTTGTTCGCCCAAACAAACACCCAAAATTGGCTTTGTTGGCGCATATGTACGAATCACCTCCAGCAAAATGCCCGACTCGGACGGCACACCAGGCCCCGGCGAAAGGATTATTTTATCAAATCGTGCAATGTCTTCCAATGCTATCTGGTCGTTGCGATGCACTTCCACGTCGGTGTATCCCAACTTTTTTACTGCGTGTACCAGGTTGTAGGTAAACGAGTCGTAATTATCGAAAACTAAAATCTTCATATCAGCCCCTCCCAACCTCCCCAAAGGGGAGGAGTATAAGTTAGTATTGTTTTATTTATTACTTGTTAAAATCAAAAAGAATCGTGTTGCTCTCTTAAAGCCCCTCCTTCGGAGGGGTTGGGGAGGCCGCCATAATTGCTTTTTTCAGTGCAGCTAATTTATTATTCACTTCCTGCAATTCACTTTCTTCGTCCGACTTGGCAACAATGCCCGCACCGGCTTGATAATACAAAGTGTTATTTTTACTTACGAACGAGCGAATAGTAATGGCCTGGTTGAAACTTCCGTCGAAGCCAATATAACCAAGACAACCGCCATAAGGACCACGGTCGTGCGGTTCAATGCTATCGATTAATTGCATCGCTTTAATTTTCGGTGCTCCCGAGAGTGTTCCGGCAGGGAAGGTATCGGCAAAAAGTTTGATGATTTTGGTGTCGGGTTTCAGTTTACCACTTACGCTCGAAACCAAATGAAGTACGTGAGAATAGTATTGTACTTCGCGGAAAACTTCCACTTCCACATGGTCGGCATTGCGACTCAAATCGTTGCGGGCCAAATCCACCAACATAACGTGCTCGGCGTTTTCTTTTTTGTCAACACGGAGCTTTTCGGCCAGTTGAAAGTCTTTTTCGTCATCACCCGTACGACGGAATGTTCCGGCAATCGGCTTGATATAAGCTTTTTGCTTCTTAGCATCCACTACAAGATGCGCCTCGGGCGACGAACCAAAGATGCGGAAATCGCCAAAATTGAAATAGAACAAATAAGGTGACGGATTTACCGAGCGCAAAGTGCGATAGAGCATAAAATCATCTCCCTTATATTTCTGATAAAAGCGGCGCGAAAGTACAATCTGGAATACGTTTCCTTTGAAACATTCCTTTTTGCCCTGAGCCACCATTTTCTTGTAATCTTCATTCGAAATATCCGATTTCTCTTCGCCAATAGCCTGAAATTCGTACGTAGCAATATTGTTGTTGGTAAGAATCTCTTCAATATCAGCAATGGCAGAAGTCTCGCCTTCGAGCAAATTCTCAATGATTGTCAGTTCGTTATTGAAATGGTTTACGGCAATAATGTACTTGAACAGCACATAATGCAAGCCCGGCATGCTTCCCGGAACCGTTTCGCGTGCTTTGAGTTTTACGTCCTCGAAGTACTGAACCGACTCGTACGACGAATACCCAAACAGGCCATTCACACCAACCGGATTGTCATTTTTTATGAGGTCAACTGATTTTAGAAAAGCGTCGAAACGCTCAGCCACAGTCAGTTTGCCGGTAACGGGAGTTTCCAGCTTTGAACCATCGGGATATTCTTCTTTAATCACAAACTGATTCACCGAAATTCCGCCAATCGGACAAAAACCGATATACGAATAACTGTTTTCAACGCCATGATAATCGGAACTTTCCAACAGCACCGAGTTGGTATATAAATCGCGTATCTTGAGATAAATTCCTACCGGCGTCTGCAAATCAGCCAGCATCTTTTTTGAGTTTACGAATAGTTTCATCTTCTTTGTTTTATTGATATTAGCCTTCGGCGATATTACTTTCGTGATATTTACTCCCTTCGGTCGCGATATTAATTGTTTTTTTCTCAACTAATATCGCCGAAGGCTAATATCACACAGTCATATCATGAAATAATATCTATTTTTTAAAGTGTTTTACATAAGTATCCATATCTTTATCGCCACGACCCGAAACCGTGATAACCACAATATCGTTGGGTTTAAAAGTTCCTTTTTCTTTTTTGAGTAATGCCAACGCATGAGCCGATTCAATAGCAGGAATAATTCCTTCCAATCGCGTCAACTCAAAGGCTGCTTCCAATGCTTCATCATCATTAATAGCATGCACTTTGGTGCGACCAACCTGCGCAAAGTATGCATGTGCAGGTCCAATTCCCGGATAGTCCAACCCGGCAGAAATTGAATACGGTTCTGTAATCTGACCATCTTCGTCCTGCATCAACAACGTGCGGAAGCCATGAATAATCCCCACCGTCCCAATGCTTATGGTTGCAGCAGTTTCGCCGGTTTCTACACCTAAACCACCAGCTTCTGCCGAAATAATCTTCACACGTTCATCATTCAAGTAATGATAATAGGTTCCCATGGCGTTACTTCCACCACCTACACAAGCCATCAGGTAATCGGGATAATCACGACCAATTTGTTCCTGCAATTGCCACTTAATCTCCTCGCTGATAACCGACTGGAAAAATCCAACCATATCAGGGTAAGGATGTGGTCCAACCGTTGAGCCAATAATATAAAACGAATCAGGATTTGAGCACCAGTAACGGATAGCTTCGTTCGTTGCATCTTTCAAAGTCCAGTTTCCACTGGTCACCGGTTCCACCGTTGCACCCAACATACGCATTTTTTGTACGTTGAGAAACTGACGTTCCACATCAGTTTTACCCATAAATACAATGCACTCCAAACCCATTAATGCACAAGCTGTAGCAGTCGCCACACCGTGTTGTCCGGCACCTGTTTCGGCAATAATGCGGGTTTTACCCATGCGTTTTGCCAGTAGAATTTGTCCCAGGGCATTGTTGATTTTATGTGCGCCGGTATGGTTTAAATCTTCACGTTTCAGGTAAACGTTCGTGCCATATTCAGCCGACAAACGCTTTGCAAAATACAGTGGCGACGGGCGTCCCACGTAGTTTTTCAGCAAGTCGTAATATTCAGCTTTGAATGAAGCATCGTCTTTTATAGCGTAAAAAGATTCTTTCAGTCGCTCTACAGTTCCGTGCAAAATTTCAGGAATATAAGCTCCGCCAAAATTGCCATAAAAACCTAAATCATTAGGCAATTCCAATCCAGCCCCTCCTAACCTCCCCGAAGGGGAGGAATTAAAGTTAGCATCGGTTTGTTTATTATTATCCATATAAATACATTTGAGTTTCTTAAAGTCCCCCTTTGGGGGATTTAGGGGGCTAAAAAAAGGCTTATCGTGAGTCCGACAAGCCTTTTTGTAATATCTTTTAATTTGACAATATACACAGGTGTTACATCTCACGATCAGCTAATCTGCGAGTGCCACCACCAAAATTTGTTTATTGTCAAAATTGTGTTCATTTCTTTTTGTTT
>JBAXMR010000113.1:0-16439 GCA_037134195.1 Paludibacter sp.
ACTTATGCCCAGAAATCTCAACTTATTAACCACTTGTTATCCCGAACTCAGGTTATTAGATAATAATTTAGCAAAACATGTTTAATTTTGCTTTGTTATAATCAGGACTACAAATCAATTCCTTATACTACCATCCCACATTTCAATAACTCTGTCTGAAAGAGCTGCCAATTCTTTATCATGCGTTACAATTACAATCGTCAAACCAAATTTATCACGCAGATCGAAAAGCAATTTGTGAAGTTCATCACGGTTTTTAGAGTCCAAACTTCCTGAAGGTTCATCGGCCAAAATCAGTGATGGTTCATTTATCAATGCCCTGGCAACAGCAACCCTCTGCTTTTCACCTCCCGAAAGTTCGTTGGGTTTATGTTCCATCCGGTCGGAAAGTTGCAGATAAGCCAAAATTTCTTTCGCTTTTTCTTCAGATTTCTTTTTGTCTTTTCGACCAATCAGAGCAGGAATCATTACATTCTCAAGTGCAGTAAATTCGGGCAACAACTGATGAAACTGAAAAATAAAACCAATGTGTTTATTACGAAATTCAGCGAGTTGTTTTTCACCCAATTTACTAAAATTAACGCCATCAACCAGCACATCACCTGAATTTGGCTTATCGAGTGTACCCAAAATCTGCAACAAGGTGGTTTTTCCTGCACCGCTTGGACCTACAATCGACACAATTTCACCTTTCGTCACAATTAGGTCAACGCCTTTCAGCACTTCTAAATCGCCGAAACTTTTACGTATATTTTTTGCAGTTATCATGTTGGGTTTGATTTCTAAATTTTTGTGCAAAGTTATTCGTTTCAGACAATAAACCTGTATTTTTTGCTCAAAAAAAATGTACCTTTGTGCTCTTATCACGCAAATTAAAATCCTTTTTCGTCAAACTATGCTTACTGATCCGGAGTTAGGAACCATCGAATTCGTCCGTAACGAGCGGTCGAAGCACATTCGTGTACGGATTCTGAGCAACGGCCTGAAAGTGACCATGCCCATACGAGCCACTGAGAATGAAGCAATGAAATTTATCAATTCCATACGTGCCAAGCTTATTCAGAAGCAGGAAAAACTGGAGAAAGGTCTTGAAAAACGAAATATCCTGATTGATGAAAAATCGCGACTGCAAACACTGACTTTTACAGTGGAAGCCAGACCGGTAAGTCGTAAAAACATCTATTTCTCGCTGAAAGCAGGTACGTTGAACATTGAATTTCCAAGCGGAACGGATTGTACAAGCACCGAAAACCAACAATTTTTCTGGAATGGTATCAGCTATTTTATGCGCAAGGAAGCCAAACGACTTTTGCCCGGTCGTACCAAACAATTAGCCGATAAATATGGTTTTACTTTCTCGGACTTGAAAATTCAATCGAGTAAAACCCGTTGGGGAAGTTGCTCGCGGACAAAAAGTATCAATCTGTCGCTGTACCTGATGCTGCTTCCGGCACATCTGGTTGATTACGTGATACTTCACGAACTTTGCCACACCAAAGAAATGAACCACGGCGACAAGTTTTGGGCTTGGATGGACAAAGTAACCGATGGGAAAAGCAAGATTTATAGAAAAGAACTAAAGAATTATCATATGCCTCAATAAGTGCTGCGCGATATTAGCCTTCGGCGATATTAGCTTCGCTGATATTTGCCCTTCGGGCGATATTTACTCACTTCGTTCGTGATATTAAACTATCTTAAATTTCAGCGAAGCGAATATCGCGACCAACGGGAGCAAATATCGTGAGCGAAGCGAACAAATATCGGCATAGCCAAATAACATGAAAAAACATGAACTGGAATCAACTTTTATCCACCAAGCGTTTCGGACAGGAATCGTACCATGCAAAACGGGACGATGACCGCAGTGAGTTTCAGCGCGATTACGACCGACTGATTTTTTCGGCACCATTTCGCCGAATGCAGAATAAAACACAGGTATTTCCGCTACCGGGAAGTGTATTTGTTCACAATCGGCTTACTCACAGCCTGGAAGTGGCTTGCGTAGGTCGCTCGCTTGGCGTTAATGTGGCGCATCGCCTGAAATCGAAAAAGAATATCGAGACGCCTTATCTGGAGGAAATCGGTTCCATTGTTTCGGCAGCTTGTCTGGCACACGACATGGGCAATCCGCCTTTCGGTCATTCGGGCGAAAAGGCCATTGCTACCTATTTTTCGGAAGGAAACGGTCAGCACCTGAAAGCTGAAATGACCGAAGAAGAATGGCGCGATATTATTTGTTTTGAAGGAAATGCCAATGCGCTGCGACTACTTACCCATCAGTTCAACGGTCGCAGGCCCGGAGGGTTTGTGCTGACTTACAGTACGCTGGCATCGGTGGTGAAATATCCCTACGCTTCCATTTATTCCGACCCTAAAAAACAAAAGTTTGGGTTCTTTGATTCCGAAAAAGCTGATTTTGAGAAAATTGCTGCCGAGCTGGGCATTCCACGCTCGCCCGAGAATCCGAATCGTTTTGCCCGTCACCCGCTTGTTTATCTGGTGGAAGCTGCCGACGATATTTGCTATCAGATAATGGACATTGAGGATGCGCACAAGCTCCGGATTCTTACAACAGACGAAACCAAGAATCTGCTGCTGGGCTTTTTCGATGATGCACGAAAAGCTCGCCGAATGGAAACCATGGAAATGGTAACCGATGTGAATGAACAAATTGCCTACCTGCGTTCGTCGGTTATCGGGCAATTGATTGACGAGTGTTCGGCTGTTTTTGTCGAAAATGAAGAAGCAATTCTGAGTGGAACTTTCACATCCTCGCTTATCAATAAGTTACCGCAACAATCAGTGGAAGCTTACGAAAACTGTTCCAAAACAGCATTCAAAAAGATTTATCGCTCGCAGGAAGTGCTTGATGTGGAATTGGCCGGTTACAAAATCATTCTTACTCTGCTTGAACATTTGGTGGCAGCGGTACTGAGTCCCGAGAAAGCCTATTCCAAACAATTACTGATGCGCATTCCCGAGCAATATGAAACCGACAGTCCGACCGTTTATGGCAAAGTAATGTCGGTGCTGGATTATATTTCGGGTATGACCGACATTTATGCGCTGGATTTGTACCGCAAAATAACGGGTATGAGTATTCCGAGTTTATAATTTTTCAGTGATTTTTCACTACCTTTGCACGCTAATTAAACTGTTTTTTGATGACTCCCGAACTCGTTATTTTTGACCTCGACGGCACACTACTCGACACCATTGAAGATTTGGCCAACAGTGTGAATTATGCCCTGCAGGCTTATAATTTTCCCACTCATCCTTTAGAAGCGTATCGCTATTTTATCGGCAACGGCGTTAATAAATTGCTGGAGCGTGCATTGCCCGAAGACAAGCGAAATGCAGACTTTGTTTCGATGCTGAAAGTGGAGTTTATCAAACATTATTTTGCACATGCCGAGGAATTTACCAAGCCATATCCGGGAATTTCTGACTTATTGCTTGCCATTCAGAACAAAGGAATCAAACTCGGGGTGGCTTCCAACAAGGTACACGATGCCACCGTTCAGCTGGTCAATATATTCTTTCCCGATATTCGTTTTACAGCCATTTTCGGACAGCGTGAAGGTTATCCTGTGAAACCCAATCCCGGCATTCTGGAGGAAATCATTGAACTTGCCGGAGTGGAAAAAGCAAAGGTGCTTTACGTGGGTGATTCGGGTGTTGATGTGGCAACGGCCTATAATGCCAAAGTGCCTTTCGTGGGCGTGCTTTGGGGCTTTCGTCCGCAAAAGGAACTAGAAGAAGTGGGTGCAACACAGTTTGTGGAGACAACGGATGAACTATTCAAATTAATCTGCCCCTAACCCCTAAAGGGGAACATAATTACTCCATTTTATATTATCCAATCGTAAATTTAAAATCGTAAATCGTAAATAAAAATCGTATGTTTAAAACAAATCAGTATTTCGATGGTACAGTGGTTTCCATCGGATTGGAATCGGCAGAAGGAACTGCCACAGTGGGTGTAATGGCTGCCGGTGAGTATGAATTCGGCACAGGCACTATCGAAGTAATGACCGTTATCTCCGGTCAGCTAACTATTCAACAACCGGGCGAAACCGAGTGGAAAACCTACAAAAAATTCGAAAGCTTCGTGGTGGCTAAGGATGTGAAATTCAAAGTAAAATGCACCGAAGATACACCGTACTTGTGTCTCTATAAGTAAACAAGGAGACAAGGAAACGAGTTCACAATTGGCAAAATGAAGCTCAACTTTGCCGCATTTAAGCTCAAATGTGGCAAATTCAAGTTCCAATGTGGCATCTTTGGACTTGAATTACCCTCCATCGGGCTTGATGTTGCCAACTTTGGGCTTGATGTTGCCAACTTTGGACTTAAATTTGGGGGATGCGAGCTTGAATTTGGGTAATTTGAACTTAAAGTTCATGATTCAAACATAATTTAGTAATTCACTAGCGTTTCCGTTTAAAAAACTCTGTCACCAACCTACTACATTCTTCTTCCAGCACCCCCCAAACCACTTCAGTCTTCGGGTGAAGGGCAGCAGGAGCAAAGCGGCGGAAACCCCGTTTCAAATCTTCGGCACCATACACCACCCGGCTAATCTGTGACCAACCCAATGCTCCGGCACACATCACACAGGGTTCAACTGTGACATAAAGTGTGCAATCAGTCAGGTATTTTCCTCCCAGAAACTGGGCAGCTGCGGTTATTGCTTGCATTTCGGCATGAGCAGTTACATCCGTGAGTGTTTCGGTAAGGTTATGCCCACGTGCTATGATTCGCCCCTGACACACCACCACTGCACCGATAGGCACTTCGTCACGTTCACCGGCTCGCTGTGCTTCAGCCAGTGCTTGTTTCATAAAGTACAGGTCTGGATTGCTGTCTTTCGAGTCGTCTTCGGAATAGTAGGGAATGGGCATAAATTACATGCGTTAAAGTTTATTCAAAATGTCTATTGCCCCAATCTCAAATTTTGAAAAAGCAAACCATTTTTTACCAAGATCTTTAAGTGAAGCTCCAAAGTGATAAATTTGAGAATTGTCAATTATCAAAAATCTATCATGCGATTGTTTAAACTCAGTAATTTTTATGGGAGAATATTGTTGGTTATGTTTTTCAATATCAAGCAGTAATTGCCTGCTAATCTTTTGTGTATAAATAATTACTTCAACTTCAGACTTTCGTTTAGTAAGATGCATTAACACAGTTTCATCAATATAATTATCAATAAGTTTTATGCTTTCATTAGCGGATTTTATCAAATCAGAGACAAAAATATAGGCATCAAAAATTTGTCCATTATAAAAAATTCCTTGTTTGGGTTTTAAAGCTCTAAGTTCTAAAGCATCTAATATCTGATCTATTTTTTTATCAGTCGTTAATTGTTTGTTTTCAACCATTTCAATTCGTTGAAATAACTGAGCATTATTTAAAATGAATTTCCGCATTTCTACAAAAGCTCTCATTATCACGATATTTGTATCAATTGCATGGTCGCTATTTAACACACTCGATAGATTTGAAACACCTTGTTCTGTAAATACCCAAGGCAATGAGCCTCCCAAATGTTTTTTGGATGGTATCGCATTTTGCGATACCATGAAATCAACCTCATTTTCATTTAGTTGAAACATAAAATCAGAAGGGAATCGCCGTATATTTCTCTTTACCTGTTCACGTAATCGTATAGATTTAACGCCATAAATCTGAGCCAAATCAATATCTAACATTACTTGCAATCCGCGAAGGGTATAAATTCTATTCTGAATTGTGGTCGGATTAAAAGTAAGTAAATCTTCATCCATATTTCCGTCTATTTTATTATAATTCAAAAAGCATCAATAATAAAGTCATTCGAATCTTCAACTGTGATTTTAATCGGCATATCAACAATCGTAAATCTAAAATCATAAATTCTTCTACACGTCTTCCTCCACCACCAGGTTATCAATGATAAAATTCTGACGTTCAGAAGTGTTTTTGCCCATGTAGAACGAAAGCAAATCCTGCACGGCATCTTCCTTTTTCAGCGTTACCTGATCCAGACGCATATCTTTGCCAATAAAGTGCTTAAACTCATCGGGCGATATTTCTCCAAGCCCTTTAAAGCGTGTAATTTCCGGATTTGCACCCACTTTGGCCATAGCCGACTGCCGCTCTTCTTCTGAATAACAATAGAAGGTTTCTTTCTTGTTTCGCACCCTGAAAAGCGGTGTTTGCAGAATGTAAACATGCCCTTTTTTTATCAAATCGGGGAAAAATTGAAGGAAGAAGGTAATCAGCAACAACCGAATGTGCATTCCGTCCACGTCGGCATCGGTGGATACAATTACTTTGTTATAGCGCAGACCTTCAATGCCATCCTCTATATTCAGAGCTGCTTGCAGCAGGTTGAATTCCTCATTTTCGTACACAATTTTCTTAGTTAGTCCATAGCTGTTCAGTGGTTTACCACGCAAGCTAAAAACAGCCTGAGAATTCACATCGCGGCTTTTGGTAATTGAACCACTCGCTGAATCACCCTCGGTAATGAAAATGCACGAACTTTCGGTGTCGCCTTTCGAATCGTTGTAATGAATGCGGCAATCGCGGAGTTTCTTGTTGTGTAGATTCACTTTTTTAGCACGTTCGCGAGCCAGTTTGGTTACACCGGCAATGGCTTTACGCTCTTTTTCCGAATCCTGAATTTTCTGAAGCAGGGTTGCGGAAGTTTCGCTGTTGCGGTGCAGGTAGTTGTCGAGCTCTTTTTTCAGAAAATCGGAAATGAATTTATTCACCGAGATACCGTCTTTCGACATGTCGCGCGAACCGAGCTTGGTTTTGGTCTGACTTTCGAAAACAGGTTCTTCCACGCTAATAGCCACCGCAGCAATTATTCCGTTTCGTATATCGGTAAGCTCCTGATTTTTATTGTAATACTCTTTGATGGTACGTGCCACAGCTTCACGGAAAGCACTTTGATGTGTTCCGCCCTGAGTGGTATGCTGACCATTTACAAACGAATAATACTCCTCGCCATACTGGTCGCTGTGCGTAAATGCAATTTCAATATCTTCGCCACGGAGGTGAATAATCGGATAAAGTGGGTCGGAAGTCAGGTTTTCGTTCAGCAGGTCGAGTAAGCCGTTTTTTGACAAAATTTTCTTGCCGTTGAAGTTGATAGTCAGTCCGGTATTGAGATAGGCATAATTGCGCAACATGGTTTCGATAAACTCATCCTGGTATTTATAGCCGGTAAAAAGCGTTTCGTCAGGAACAAAATAAATATAGGTTCCACGTTCTGTATTATCATTAAAAATCTCACTGTCTTGCGATAGTTTTCCTCTTTCAAACTCGGCGCGGCGACTTTGTCCATCGCGAAAACTTTGCACCACAAAGGTTGACGAAAGCGCATTTACAGCCTTTGTACCCACACCATTCAGACCAACCGATTTTTTAAACGCTTTGGAATCGTATTTACCACCGGTATTCATAATGGAAACCGCGTCAATCATTTTGCCCAACGGAATTCCACGTCCATAGTCACGCACTTCCACATGACCGTCCTTCACGGTTACTTCCACATTTTTTCCGGCACCCATGCGGTATTCGTCAATACAGTTATCGAGAACTTCTTTCAACAACACATAAATTCCATCGTCGCCATGCGTTCCATCGCCCAGTTTACCGATGTACATACCGGGGCGGCGACGAACATGTTCGAGACCTTCGAGGGTGATAATATTGCTATCACCATAATCAACCTGTTGGGGAAAGCCCCCTAAATCCCCCACAGGGGGACTTGTTGTTTCGATATTCATAGAACTTATTTAAAAAAAAGGCACAAATTAATTAATAGAAATTGTCTTAAAGTCCCCCTGTGGGGGATTTAGGGGGCTTATTTACCTCGCAATCCAACTTTCGGGATTTTGCAGCTTTTTACCATTCCACACCTGAAAATACAATTCAGTTTTATTATCGCGTTCGTCGTCGGTATAAATTTTACCAATGGCCTGTTTGGCAGTTACATGGTCGCCTTCATGCACAAAAATTTGTGTCAAATTAGCATAAACTGTTCGGAAATTTCCATGCTGAATAATCACCGCATTATTGCTTCCCGGAATGGAAAAACGTTGTGTAACCACACCTTCGAACACTGCACGTGCCGAGCTTCCAACCGGAGTTTGAATATAAATCCCTTTATTATTGGTAGTTACATGTTTTAACACCGGATGTTCGTGAATTCCGAAATGTCCGCTTATAAATCCGTTTGAAGTAGGCCAGGGCAAGCGTCCCTGATTACGCTCAAAATTACCCGAAATGAGTGTTTCTTCTTTAGTAAGTAACGACACGGATTGACTGGTTGCAGGTTTGTTAGCTTCTGTATTATTTTTAAAGTCTTTTTTTGACCCTGATTTTGTTGTTTTGGCTTCGTCTGTTGCATGTTTTTTCTCCGTTGCCTGTTCTTCGGCTAACTTTTTCTTTTCAGATGCTGCTCGTTTGGCTTCTGCTTTGCGTATTTCTTCTGCTATCAGGCGTTCAATTTTATTATTCAATTCTGCAGCTTTTTTCTGTTGAACTTTCAAATCGTCACGTAGTTTTTTCTCCTTTTTCTGTAGGTCGGTGAGCAAAACTTTCTCTTTTTGCTGATCTTTTGTCAGGATTTTTGCTTCTGTTTCTTTTTGTTTTACAACTTTTACCTTAGTCGTTTTATGAACCTGAAGGCTGTCGTTTTTATGTTCGATTTGCACTTTAATACCTTCTATTTTATAAACCTGAATCTTTCGGTAATCGCTGAATTCCTGAAGATAACGCAGACGGCGGTACGATTGGTCGAACGATTTGGCCGAAAGTACAAACATGATTTTGGCATACAAACTTCTGTTAATATGTGCTTCTTCCACCAATCGGGCGTAATCAGCTTTTAATAAACGTAGATTGCCCTCTAACCGTACTTTTTCCTGATTCAGCTGCCCTATTTGCTGATCCAGTTTACCTATTTCAGTTCCGATATTCTTTATGAGGGTTTTCCGCTCATTGATGTTTTTGGAAATAATAGTAAGTTTATTCAATGAACTTTTTTGTGATTTCTTAGTCTCCTTGAGCATTTTACTGGTCATTTCCAGGTTCTGAAGTGCCTGTTTCCGCTGCTGTTCAAGCTCTTTTACAGTTTGTGCCTGCAAAGCACCCATGGTCAACAGCAATGAAAAAATAAGCAAAATATATGGATTCAATCTTTGTTTAATCATCGTGTTATTTTTTAAGCAATTGGTCTAAATCAGCGTGTGCGAAACGATCAGAACTTGTTGGAATAAACTTAATATCTGTATTAAAAACCACTTTCAAAATGGAAAATTCGCTGCTTGCATACGTTTTTGGATTGCTGATTTTCAAACTTATTTTTTGAGGAAAATTTACTCCATTTATATTAGTATAATCCGCGTAAGCTGTATATAGTTGATAATTATTCTTTTTTGTGTTCAGGATTACTGACAGAATTACATTCTGAAGAGAAATCGTAGTGCTCTGTGTCATATTAGCAGTTTCAAAATTTAGTGTTTTTGCTAAGTTGTCTACAGCCACCAACTTGCAATTATCTGCCGGAATAATATTTTGTCCTACACAGAAAAAACGGGCAGTAAGTAATGATTGCAAACTGTGAAAATCAATATCTACTCCAAATCGACGGCTAAAGTACAAATAATCAGTGGCATAATATCGTAGGTTCATTTTTTCAAACACTTTAATACTATCTGTTGTAAATTCTGCTTTGAACATTTCAATTCCCAGAAATGGCTGAATTGAAAGATACAATGCAGAATCTTTTCTGATTTTACAGGTAGCCGAAACATTTACTTTACGCTCCCCCATTTCCAACTCCATCGACATTTTACTTATGTTTGCAGTGCGAAATTCCGGTTGGTTTTTTTGTATCTGTTCGATTAGTTGTGTTAGCGGATTTGGTTTATTTTCAACTGCAGGTTTCGAAATGGTTTTCACCGTTTTACAACTTGTAAAACCAACAATTAAAACCAACATAATATATACTGCCAACTGCCAACCGCCAACTATTTTTCTCTTTTCCATCCTTTAGTTTCAATTTTCTTTTTTAAATCATCGGATTTATTTCCAGTTTCGAATGATTTCTCCCACATTTTCAGGGCTTTATCATCATTTTTAGTCATCCATAGAATGTCTCCATAATGTTCGAGAATGACACCCGATTCCTCTTCTTTTTTCATATTATCAATTGCTCGTTCAATATAATATTTAGCCAGCGAATAATTAGCCTGTTGATACAGAATCCAGGCATAAGTATCTAAATAGGTGCTGTTTTTAGGGTCTAATTCTACCGTTTTTGCACTCATGCGCTCTGCTTTTTTCAGTTCGTTTTTTCCCAACGAAAGGTAATACGCATAATTATTCATTACTAAAATATTCTTTGGGTTGGCGGTCAGTGCTTGTTCGTAGTACACAAAAGCCGAATCTTTTTTCTCCACTTTGAAATAAGTATCCGCAATTTGTGCATAAAAATCACTTTTCAAATCCAATTGGTCGGCAGCTAAAAACGGTAAACCAGCTTTATATGAAACTAATGCAGCCGGATAATCGACCAACTGAAATTCAGCTATACCTCTGTAGAAATACCAGGCGGAGGATTTTGGAAGATTTTCAATGGCTCGATCGGTAACAGCCACTGTTTGTTTGTAATTTTTTTCGGAGATGTAAATCTGAATCAAACGCATCCAAGTCTGGTCGTTTTTTGAATTTATATTCAGCATGGATTCAAGTTCTGAAATTGCCTCTGTATTCCGTTTCTGAAACTGAAGAAAGACTGCGTAATACCCATGAACCTGTTCTTCCATGGGATATCGATCAACCAACAATTTAAACAAACTCTCGGTTTCGCTAAGTTTGGTTGAGTCATGCGTTAGTTTTTCAACATATTGCCCCAGCACCTGCACTTTGGTATCCACATCCAGTTGTTCGTTCTTTAATGCAGCCACTATGGATTCAGTTGCTTTATCGGGCTGATTGACAGATTTATAGTAATTTGAAAGTGAAACATAGACAAAAGCATTTTGGGGATCATCTTTCAAAACCTGCTGATAAATTTCATAAGCTTGCTTTGCCATATTCTGCTGCATATAAATATCGCCCCTGAATACTTTATAACGCGATTCGGTTGGATATTTATTCACCAGTTTATCAATTTCGGCTATTCCTTTTTTCTTGTTGTTCAACAAAATATATAACTGAAATTTTTCAAGCGAAAGTGCCTGATTAATTCCTGTCAGACTTTCAAGCCGCTCATAAGCTGCAATTGCTTTTTCAAATTGCTTTGTTTCCTTGTTAAACGAAGCCAACATGGTGTAAACTTCTTCTTTATTTGGATATAGTTTTTGAAGATTAGTCGCAATTTCAATACAACGTTTCCAGTTTTTCTGATCGGTATATATGCTGATTAACTGCACATTATACCACCAGTTTGTTGGATCGGTTTTAATAGCTTTTTCCATGTTGCGGATTGCTTCAGCTGTAAATCCGGTTGCTGCGTACAACAACCCAAGTTCCGATTGTACCCCTGAATCCACCGAATCGAGCGCAGCACAAAGCCGAAAAGTCTCTAACGCCTGATCGTACTGACTGTTTTCTTTTTGCTTGAGTCCTTCGTAGAAATAATAATCAAACCGCCGTTGTTCCGGTTCAGACAAATGAATGATTCTCGCACTCTTATCAACAGGTTTTTTAGTTGAAGCGTACGAAAAAAGAGGAAAAACGAAAGCTAAAAACAGAAAATATATTTTATTCATTAGGTTCTAAATCAGAATAATCGTGACAAAAACTGTTCACTGATAACTGTTCACTGTCAACTGATTAATGTTTTCCGGTGTGACCAAAACCGCCTGCTCCACGATCAGTTTCACCTAATTCGGCTACTTCAATCCATTCGGCCTGAGCATGTTCTGCAATAATCATTTGGCAAATACGTTCGCCATCGTTTATCACAAAATCTTCAGCCGAAAGGTTCACAAGAATTACACAAATTTCGCCCCGGTAATCAGCGTCAATCGTTCCAGGCGAATTCAGGACTGTAATTCCTTTCTTGATTGCTAACCCGCTGCGTGGACGAATCTGTGCTTCGTAACCTTCGGGAAGTTCAATGAACAAACCTGTTGGTATCAATTTTCGTTCCAATGATTTCAGAACGATTGGTTCGTTGATATTGGCACGTAAATCCATACCTGCCGAAAGCGGTGTGGCATATTCAGGAAGGGCATGTTTGGAGGCGTTTACAATGTTGATTTTCATACTTTTAAAGTCTATCGAAATAAATAAAGCTGTTGGTTTGGGCTTTAATTATTAATTCCAAATTAGTAATTGTTAATTATATTGAGGTTTAGCTACAAAAATACGATATTTATTGTATCTCCTGCTTACGAAGACTGGAAAAATATGTTTTTTTCGAAATTCATTTTCAGGATTTAGAATTATTTGTTCAAAATCAGTAAAAAACTTCTTGTTTTTGCACTAACAATTTATGTTCTCATTTATAAAATGCTGATTTAGATTTATAATATCAGTTGTACGGCTGAAATTGCTTGCTTAGTAATTTCCCACACTCTACTTTTGCCAATCATTTAGTAAAACCATTTTCGGAACTAAAAAAACAGGCAGCATGAGAATAATTACTTCTTTTTAGTTTTAGCTATTGCAAACTTTATGGTATCGTGCAGCAGCAATGAAGATTTTGCAGGAAGCGCAACTATTTCAAATGCCACCTCGAGTTCAATTACTGCATACATTGCCCAAAACTACCCTGATACGAAAATCGTATCGACAACCAGTAATGGTTCAATGCACGATTTGTTAATCGAGTAGATTGCCTTGCCATCCGTAACTGACAAGTTTTGCCTGAATACTTACCAAGTGGAAGTATTCAAGCCATCCTCGTTGAACTAATTTGAGTTTATAGACACGCTGGTCAAAGGTCATTGGAGTAGATTTCTTGATAATGGTTTTGAGTTTCTCTTTCAGGTTCTTCCAATTTTTGTAAGATACCGCCAATGGTTATTTGCCTTTCTCCTGACCTGTAGGATATGTTTATTAAAAGAAAAAATGGTTGTCTTGATTGTTTGGATATATTATCGCAACGACAATGCACAAGTTTTGCATAATTAACAGAAAGAAAATATCCGGCAGAACTGATTTTGAAAAACTAAATTAGTGTGCCAAATACACGTCTCGTTAATTGAATGGCTGACCCCGTAAAGACGGGACAAAAAGTGCTTTCAGGTAATGTTCCTCCAACATTCACTTTTTTGTATAGCGAGAGTGAACGCTTCTAACACCAACTTGCGTACAAATGCTCAGTCCTATCAGATATGTGTATTGGATAACCAACATACCTTATCAGAACCGTTGCAAAAACTCACTCAGATTTGTATCGCGGTCGATATCAAATTTCTTACGCAGGCGATAACGGTTTGTTTCCACGCTACGCACCGACATATTAAGCAAGGGTGCAATATCTTTCGATGATAAGTCCATTTTCAGATAAGCACATAGTTTCTTATCACTGGTATTAAGTTCTGGATACATTTCGCTTAATCGTTTCAAATAATTCTCATATACCAAATCGAAATTTTCTTCAAACTTCTTCCAGTTATTGTCGTTTTCTATGTTTTGTCTGATATGGCGCTCCAGTTTATTTAAACGAGATAAAATTCCGTTGGAATCAGAATTACTTTTAATTTCATGGCTAGCTTTGGTAATAGTATCCATGATTTCGAGCAGCATTTCGTTCTTCCGAATCAGGTTCATGGTTGAACTGGCCAGTTCCTGCGATTTATGCCTCAATTCATGTTGTAATTGCTGATTCTTTAGTTCCTTGATTTCCCTTTTCTTTTCTGTTGTTTCGGCTTCGAAATGCTTTTTCTGTTCATTTAACTCTATTTCCTTGCGTTTTTCCATGTCCTTTGCACCTTTTTTCGATTGATAGTTTACGAATAAAACAATAGCTGTCAGAATAAGTAATAATAGAATAAAATAGATTACCAAGGCTAACCGACTTTCGTACCAGGCCGGCAATACGTCGAATGAATAGGTGTAAATGGCTTCTTTCGATTCCAGAATGTCCCGGGCTTTGATTTTAAAGGTATAATGTCCTTTGGGTAATTGAGTATATTCTTTCGTATTGATAGAACTGAATTCCGACCAGTTTTCATCTAAATTCTCCAGCATATAACTGTATTGAACCAATCCTTCATTCCGATACTCGGGCGCAATAAATTCAAACCGCAACGAATTTTGATTGTGTGCAAATTTCTGTTTAATTTTAGTGTTCTCCATTGGATTATTGCTAACAGTTGCAGTCGACCGGTGGTTGGTCACTATGATATTGTCCAGAAAAACCTTGAATGTATTTTTGGTTGAACTTCCCTTACGGGTATCAATCCAACTAAAACCATCTTCGGTACTTAGAATAAGCAGGTTGTTATCAATAAAATTAAAATGCTCGAATCCGGTAATAATTTTAGGCTGCAGAATCCGGTAAGTCAATGAATCCATGCTAAAAGTATTGTTGGCGTTTTTCTTTGCTAGCCCGATAAAACGTCCTGATACAAACCACACATCGCCGTTACTGGATTCGTGCAAGCGCATGTAGTTGGGAACAGATTTAAAAAGACTGTTCCATGCTGTATACGGATCTATTCTGTTTTTATTCCGGTTGAAACTATAGAATCCACGTTGCGAAGAAAAGACCAGTTGGTTATTGATTCTGAAAACCGTATTACTCTGATTTGCCGGAAATCCTTTGTTGTTATACAATTCTACCCGCGTTACGCTATCCATTCCGGCATTGAAATGCAATCGGAACATTCCTTTTTGCCAATGACTAAACCATACTGCTCCATCTGCATCTTCCTCGAACATAGGACTTGATTCTGTAAACTTCCCTTTGATGAAATGGGAGAATTTCCAACTTTGTCCGGTTTTCTTTAATATAAACAAACCCTGATACGAACAACCCAAAATCATACCGGGATGTAGGAGTAACTGTTTAAAATTCCATGTGCCAGGTAAACCTTCGATACGTTCGGTACGGCCTGCATTAATAATAAATGCTCCCTGGTCGTCGCCACAAAAAATAGTACCATCTATTTCGGTCAGACACCAGATTTGACCTTCCATCCCTTTCACCAGTTTTGGTTGTATTGGGAACGGACTATTTGGTAATGGGAATGGAGTTAAATACAATCCTTGATTTGTTCCCATATAGAGGGTATTGTTTTTTAATAAGGAGCTGTATCCTGACCCATAGAGATTGTTTGTTCCAAAAATATTTTGAATAGGGCTGTTCAGCATTACATAATCAATCCCTTTGTCTAATCCGAGCCACAGATTATTTTTATTATCAAAAGCCACACATAAAACTGTGTTGTTTTGAAGTCCTGAATAAGTATTTACATAGGTTACACTGCGGTCGGTCAGATTTAATACAGCTATTCCACGTTGCACGGTGCCGAAAACCAGTTGATTGGCATTTCTGGCAGCACAAAACACCTGATTTTGTTTCAGAAAATCATCTATGCCTGTATTGTAAGGCAATATAGTACTTCCATTAAACAGATAAGTACCATTAAAGCTGGTTATTAATAAGATATTGTCGCCATCGAGTGCCACGATAGAACATACTTTTTTGTTTATCAGCAATTCTGAGCCCGGCAACCGTACAAATAGATTTCCGTTAAGCATATACAAACCACTTTGTTCGCTGGTTACAAACAATATATTATGTATAAAAGCCGAAGCATCAATTTTACAGTGAAACGGATAACGAACTAAATTTTTTCCATCGTATTGATATACTGTTTTATCACCCTGGAAATAAATTCTGTCATTTCCAGCCTGAATATTATACAGTTCATTTGATTCCTGCTTATTAATTCCAAACTTAGTTATTAATGAATAATACTCGAGCTGCCTATTGCCCTTTTTCTGATAGTAACCGAATTCGTTGAAGGTAGATGCATAAAACCGACCATCTTTAGTATGTACCAACGAGCGGACATTTGTTCCGTTTTTGATTGGGAAGGTATTCCAGTTTTTTCCGTCAAACTGCAACAATCCATTATTATTGGCAAAATACATAGAATTCGATTCATCCTGCACGATAGCCCAGTTTTGAGTGCCGGCTTTATAGGTATCACGTCCGAAATTACGAACTAATGGATTATTGGCATATCCTGAAAAACTAAAAACGAAGATAAGTATTCCTATAATAAGACGTTTCATTTTATTTTTTGTTGTAAAGATTTGCATTTCTTGTTTTATAATGTTCAATTTTACTACATTTCATTCATCTGAAATTCATGTTGAAATATGTTCTACAACATGTAAAATTCTAAAATACAATAGAGTTTATTTGAATTAATATCTTATATGGTTGAATTTCAACAATATTTATT